>DASZFO010000097.1 GCA_035939775.1 Pirellulales bacterium
CCGAATCTTGCGCTGGGGATGCCGAGCTGGAGCAACAGGTGGGGCGCCTTCTCCAGGTCCACCGCGAAGCCGGCAGCTTCCTGGACCGGCCGGCCGCCGCTCTGGGAGCCACGGGGGACTTCAGCCCCGTGCCTGAGGAAGAAGGGGCTGCTCTCCTCCTTCGTGAACTTCCCGGCACGGTCATCGGCCCGTACAAGCTCTTGCAGCAAATCGGCGAAGGGGGCATGGGCGTCGTCTGGATGGCCGAGCAAACGAAACCGGTGTTGCGCAAGGTCGCGCTCAAGGTCATCAAGCCGGGCATGGACAGCCGCCAAGTGATCGCCCGCTTCGAGGCCGAGCGGCAAGCCCTGGCCATGATGGACAATGTCAACATCGCTCGCGTGCTCGACGCTGGGACCACGGAATCGGGCCTGCCCTATTTCGTCATGGAGCTGATCCACGGAGTGCCGATCACACAGTATTGCGACGACGGCCATCTGACGCCGCGCGAGCGATTGGAGCTGTTCATGCCGGTTTGTCAGGCAATCCAGCACGCGCACCAGAAGGGCATAATCCATCGCGATATCAAGCCGTCCAACGTCATGGTCACGCTCTACGACGGCAAGCCGGTGCCCAAGGTAATCGACTTCGGGGTGGCTAAAGCGACCGAGCAACGGCTAACCGAGCGAACCCTGTTCACGCAATACGGCACCATGGTCGGCACGCTGGAATACATGAGCCCGGAGCAAGCGGAGATGAGCGCCCTTGGTGCCGACACCCGCAGCGACATTTTTTCGCTGGGGGTGCTCTTGTACGAACTGTTGACCGGCAGCACGCCGTTGACCCGCAAGCGGCTCAAAGACGCGGCGTATGGCGAAATTCTCCGCATGATACGAGAGGAGGAACCGCCCAAGCCGAGCACGCGGCTGACCGAATCGGGCGAGGTGATGGCGTCGATCGCGGCGCAGCGTCACATGGAGCCGGCCAAGCTGACGAAGCTGGTCCGCGGCGAGTTGGACTGGATCGTGATGAAAACTTTGGAGAAAGACCGCAATCGCCGCTACGAAACGGCCAGTAGCCTCGCCGCCGACGTGCAGCGTTACCTGGCGGATGAGGCGGTCGAGGCGCGCCATCCAACGCGCACGTATCGGCTGAAAAAATTCATCCGCCGCAACAAAGTGGGAGTCCTAGCGGGCTCGGCCATTGCCGCAGCGCTTATCACCGGACTCATCCTCGCCTCCCTCGGCCTCATTCAGGCTCGCCGAGAAGCGAACCGCGCCGACTATGAGGCAGGGGTCGCCCGCGCGCAGGAGGAAATCGCTAAGAATCAAGAAAACATTGCTCGAACACAGTTGAAGCGGAGTAACGAGGTGGCGCAGTTCCTCACGGAAATGCTTAACGCGCCCCGACCATGGGCTTCGGTCGGTCAGGACACCGCGCTGCTCCGTAGCATTTTGGACAACGCCGCAGTTCGCATCGCAGCGGAACTGAAAGAGGAGCCAGAAGTCGCAGCCGAATTATCTGGAGTCATTGGATTCACATACTGGTCGATCGGTGAATTCAAGAAATCGGAAGCGATCTACAATCAAGCGATCGAACTTTACGCGGGGCGTTTTGGCAGAGAGAACCCGCGAGTTGCCGATTTGCTCGATAATATCTCGCTACCACTGCGCGATCAACGCAAATACGACCAAGCCGAGACGGCGTTACGGGAGGCGGTGGCAATCGCAAGGAAAAACTCGGGCGACCAAACGCCGGAACTGGCATGGAAGCTGAGGAGTCTTGGTCTTGTGCTCCATTTGGCGAACAAGAATCCGGAAGAAGCCGAACGGGATGAGCGCGAGGCGTTGGCGATCCGCAGACAAGTGCTCGGAAATCAACATTCGGACGTCGCGGACTCACTGATTCGATTGTCGAATGTTCTGCCATCAGACCGTGCAGCGGAAGCCGAAGCTGATTTGCGCGAAGCCATTGCAATCTTGAAAAACACTGGGGCTAACAAATCGCTGCTCTCCACGGCGATGTACTACCTCGCAGTTGCACTCCAGCACGACAACCGATTGTCGGAGGCGGAGAAAGCTGCGAGAGAATCGGCGAGCCTTGTGCAAAAATCCGTTGGCAAGGGATCCCCGCAGATCCTGACCAGCTTGTGTCGCCTAATTGTCATTCTTGATCACGAGCATAAATATGACGATCTGGATGCTGTGTTTGATGAATATCCAATCCCTAACACGGGAAATGCTAGCAAGCGATGCGATTTGCTGTTGTGTCGTGCCGGACGTTTGCTAAGCCACGAGAGATTCTCTGAGGCCGAACGCGACTATCGGCAGGCCTTGGCAATCCGCATAAGCACGCTTGGGAAGGACAATCCTTCGACCACGGCCGCATTGAATGGCCTCATCAAAACGTTGCAAGCACAAAACAAACCGGTCGATGCAGAGAAACTTCTGCTCGAGGCCGACGCCAGCGCCCGCGCGAGCAACGCGAAGCCAGAATTAGTTCGTCCAGAAGATTATTGAGTCGAAAACGAAACACGCCTAGTCGGCGGCGCAAAAACCGGCCGGTGAGTCCGAACCGCGAAGGAGGAAACTCACCGCCCCGGCCAACCGCCGATCACCACTGGACTTACGCGCGGGCATGGCTTTATCGCCAAGTGGCTGGCGACGCCGAGCTGTAAGGCTCTTTCTGATTCTTTCGGATTTGGTTGGTGTCGTTCCGCGCCAAACGGCGCACTGTCTCATGAAGGCCCGCGCAGGCGACTACGCCGATGGAGGCGGCAACCCGTTCTAACGGCAAGCACGGGGAGACCGGTGGGGCAAAACGAGTGGCACAAGCGCCGCTAGTGCATTTGTTGTTGACGGAAACGTCTCAGAACATGAAAGGAAGTCAAAGTGCCACGAACCCAATCGAAGCGACGCCTCAAACAAAGACGGCCTTCGGAGCGACGGCGAAAGCCCTCGTTCGAGATTCTTGAAACGCGGTCGATGCTGACGATCGTGTTCACTCCGGTTTTCGGGCTGGAGACGCAAATTCAGAACTTTAATGCGGTGCTGCCCAATCCGCCCGTCTATCCGATCTTCTGGGGTTCGTACTGGTTGCAGGGAAACGGGCCGCAGCAGGAGCAACAATTGATCTCCGCCGCGAGGCAGGTGCTCAACTCTTCGTTCCTGCAAGCCACGGCACAATACGGTACCGGCGGGACCGCGACATACGGCGGATACTCATTGACCACGACCGCAACCGGAGAGCCGGCCAACGGATTCACAACTATCCAATCGTATGTAATCGATTATGCGTTAGCCCATTCTGGCCAACTTCCGAACGGGGACGAGAGCGGCGGCATTACGCCCATCTTCGCGATCATCACGCCGCCTGGGATTCGGTCTGCTGGGGGCAGCTCCGTCGTGGGATACAACACGAATCTAACAGACGACCCCGTGGATAGCGTCGATTACCCAACGGTGTGGTGCTCGACGTCGGTTTCGAACGGCGGCGCAATCGATGTCGACGCGTTCACGAAAACCTTCAGCCACGAGATTGCCGAGTGCATGACGGATTTGGGGCAAGGTGGGTTCGAAGTCAACCCTGGTCCAACGTTTCCGAATCCGCCAGCCAATTCCAATCAAATCTGCGACTACGAGGCGCAGGGCCATGTCTATCGTGAGTACACCGGCGCCTTGGTCCAGTCCGTTTGGTCGCGGGCAAACAACGCGTTCATTGTGACTGACGGCACCACACAGGACTTCATTCTTAACACAAACCCCGCGGGCGGTTACGACTTGGTGCTCAACGGCGACCAGCCCGGCCATACCAATGACACTTTCTATATCGACACAATCAGCACGGCGGGCGGCGATGAGGTCAAGGCGGTCATCAACAGCGAAGTCGCCGTGTTCGAGCCCAATTCCATCCGAAGCATCACCATCAATACCGGCGGAGGCACAAACACCGTGTACGTCGCGCAAACGACGGTGCCGGCGACGATCAACGGCAATGCCAATGATACGATCAACCTCGGCGTCAGCGGGAGCGTTCAGGGAATCAACGCGGATGTTTACATCTTCGGAACGGTCTCCAAGATTAACGTTGACGATTCATCCGATCCCACGAACCTGCACCCGGCGATCGGGTCGGGCGTCATCAGCAGCCTGCTCCCGAATAGCCATAACATCTTATTCCCCTACGGCCTCGACGGCGCCAATGAGAATCTCACGCTCGACACCGGATCGGGCACGAGTGCCGTCGATATCTTCGACACGATCGCAGGCGGCAGCGTCACACTCAACACGGTCACTGGAACAAATGCAGCCAATGTGCAGTATGTCGCGCCGGGCGGGCCGCTCACGGTCAACCTCGGGGGCGGCGCGCAAAACGTGAACATCTCGGCGGGCGGGAAGGATCTTTCAACGACCCTGCTCGCCGATGTGACGGTCAATCCGGGAACAGGCACATCCACGCTCTCCATCGACGACGACAACGCGACCGTCGCTCGCCATTTTACGATCAAGGCTGGCAGCGTCAGTACCGACATCGCCGGCGCGGGCGTCATACATTTCGGCCGGGTCACCGACGTTAAACTTAGTGGCGGAGCGCACGGCAACGTCTTTACCGTCCAAAACACACTGAACGGACTTGCCACGGACATCTACGCAAACAGCGGAGACATCGTCAATGTGCTCGGCACCGCTTTCGGCAGCACGGTAAACCTCTACGGTGCGTCCCTGATCGTGAATGTGGGTAACAACGGACGGACTGCCAGTCTGCACGGGTTGCTGCATGTCGGCGGCGTCGGCTGTTCAATGACCGTCGACGACTCGAATGATGCGCTGGGCCAAAACAACGTAACGATCAGCACCACCTCGATCACCGGCCTGAGCGATGGAGCGATTAGCTACAGCGACAGCGCGCTCAACGCCATGACCATCATCGGGAGTGGTGGCGGAAGCACTTATCACGTGCTCGGTGTGCCGCCCTACCAGTCGCACTGTACGACGACTCTGACCTGCGAAGGGACGGACACAGTTCTCGTCGGTGACAACGGCAGCCTGGTCGGCGTTCAAAGCCATCTCGTCATCAACAACCCAAGCAAATTCACAAACTTAACAATCGACGCCTCGGCCGACAATTTATTGGGCGGATCGTATGCGACCATCACCAATTCCCATGTGTCCGGGTTGGCGTTTGGCGAAATCGACTTCGACCAGTCGGGCCTGTCTGCGTTGACCATTGATGGCGTGCGCGGAGGAGACCCGCACTATCCGGACTATTTTATCTTGGGCTTGCCGTCGTATTCCTTGTTCCCCATCACCACGACGCTCAACTTGTTCGCCGGCGATACGGTGGACCTTGGCCCGAACTACAGCTTGCAAGGCGATTGGGGAAACGGCAATCTGGTCTGCAGTTTCAGCGGCAGCGGCCCCGCCGCCCAGGTCCTGCTGGACGGCAATCTGGATCCGGCGGGCGCGGCTTACACGATCGGCGGCAACAACAATCTCACGATCGACAATGCCACAGTGGGCCTCGGCCTGACGATCAACGGTTTCCGGGATCAAGACCAGGCGGTCATCGATCTTCCCGGTGGGACAGTCAATGCCGACTTGACTCAGACGAGTCGGGGGACGATCGTGCTCGACGGCTCGGCCAGACTGGCCGGGACGAACGTCCGATCGCCGCTCAACGTCACGGCCCACGCCCGCGCCGGCGCCGTCGTCGCGATGCCCACGGGGTCCGACAGCAGCGTGATCCGGGCGTTCAACTCGGTCGACCTGCTCGGCTCAATGCCGCAGGACGCGTTGCAAGTTTATGATTCCAACAACATGATTGCCGCGGCCAACGATCCGATCCCGGCGCCTTATGCGCAGTTCGCAGCCGTGGCCGGCGATCCGATGACGGTGACGGCGGGACAACCGTTCGACTTCACGATCGTGGCTCAGAATGCAAATGGCGGCGCGTTGAACAATTACGTCAATCAAATCCAGTGGTACGCCTATAACCGGACTACGGGAGACTACCTCAGTTCCGACTACGAATCGTTTGCCGCCGCCGATCAAGGCCAGCACACTTTTCATGCCGTTATGCTGCCCACAGTGGGAACATACTCGCTGGGGTTCGATGATGGTTGGAATGCGAGCAGCTTCACGATCACCGTGATGGCTCCGCACCAAGCTCTCATCGACCCGGCGGGCAAAGAAGTTGCGACGCCGGCCGTTGCCTCCGCGACCAGCCCAGAACCGCTCGCGAGCGATGCCCAGCCCGCGGCCGGCACGAGCGACGCGACGGTCGACGTTCCCTCAGTCGATCTCTTAGCGACAACCGGCAGCGCGGAGAAAGACCCATCGGTAAGTGTGTCTTCGGGAGGCGATTTCATCGAAGTTTCAACCGTGCAGCCGCAGACTATGGCTGCTTCGGCCAGCGCGCCTTCGATGATCGAGGGTGTGAGTGCTCCGAGCGGTGAAGCGATCGCACCGTCCGCCGAATCAGCGCAAACCGCAAGCTTTTTTTCGGGGGAAGTTGTTGCTGCGCCGCTGCCGGAGGCGCGAGCAACCGCGGAGACTTTCGCGATTGCGACGGCGGCGATGACTGATGGAGCATCGATCTTCCTCGCGTTGCCGAATAGGCAATCCATTGCCGTACAGACGTTCGTTGTCGACGCTCCCCTAACTTCGTTCCCGATCTTGCCGGCACCGGAAAGCGTCGGCAGCGCCGACGTCGAGACGCGCAACGCCGCACAAGACACACCGTCGAGCATTACTGTGAACGATCCGTTATCCCGGCCACTTCTGCGAAGTAAATCGCTTCTGACTGGCGCTCTGGACGAATGTTTCGAACAGTTCGACAAACATATTGGCTACCACACTTCAACGAAATGGAAGGCGCAGGCGTTCGATTCATTTGAGTTGCCTTTGAGTGACGACTTCTTGACGGCAGATCCGCGGAAAGGCCACCCCACCTGACCACGGACTCATCCCCATCAACGCAGACAACCAACGAAATTCAACAAAACCATGCGACAGCATCAATTCATCCGTGGCCTGGTAATGATTCTGCTTTTCGGCGGCATCATCTTTGTGCCGGCCCGATTGCACGCGGTTACAATTCAATATCAAAACCTAACGCTCGGCCCTAGCGGCGCCCTGATCGGCGGCCTCGGAGACGTCTTCAACGTCCGTGGAAACCTGATCGATAACAGCGCCCAAAACACTTTTTGGGACACGCATTTATCGCGGGTGGGCTTCAATGCCGCGGGCTCGCATCAATTGACTTGGACTGCGACCGAGCAGGGGCGTGGAAACGCGGGCTTCATCAATAACTTCGCGGTCGGCATTTTTGTCGTGCCGAGCGGCGCATCGCTCACAACATCTGGCGGAGGCGCTCTGTACACTCGAGTCCTCGTCTTGGGCGACGGAATCTCCCAGCTCAACTCGATCACCGGCTCGTCGCTGAACATCCATTACAACCCCGGGTCGCCACAGAACGCCTATCTCAATTTCCAAACGTATACCCTTCCCAACGGATCCATGCTCTCGCCCGCTGCGGCGCCGGCGGATTTCAATGCAGTCTGGAACGGAACGACGGGCAATTGGAGCGACGCGACGAAGTGGTCCGGCAATGTAAGCCCCCTCAATCCTTCAAATTCAGTCACCTTGTACGACGCCTCGATCAACGGCGGGACGGTGACGCTCGATCAAACGATCGGCTACATCCAGAAGCTCAATCTCGGCAGCGGCGGCACTCTGACTGGGCCCAACAGCCTGACGCCTTGGGATACATTCACCTGGGGCACGGCCGGCAACAATAATCCGTCAATGATCGGCGGCGGCGCCATCGTCAATGCGAATGGAGACATAACGATCGTCGGCGACTCCGCCCGCAACCTCGACAATGCCACGATCAACAACCATGCGGGCTATATCGCCACGTGGGCTGCCGGAAACAGCGACTTGAATTTCTCCAACAACGCGGTGTTCAACAACAATGGCGCCTTCATCGCGCAGAACAACCGCGGACTTGGCCACAACGGGGGGACGGGAACGTTTAACAACTACGGCACGTTCACGAAGAGCACCGGCACGGGCACCACCCACGTCGGCTCGGCGAACTTCGTGTTCAACGATCCCGGCTCGATCAGCGTGCAAACCGGCACGCTCGAATTCGACGCACGGCTTTCGGGGCCGGCAACGGGTTCGGTGTCAATCTCCAACGGCGCGGGCTTCGTGCTGGCCGACGGCGTCACGACGTTCGCCGGGGGCATTTCCAACGCCGGCGCACTGAATGTTGGCGACGCGATCGGTGCAACGAGCAGCGCCGTGTTTCGCCTGCAGGTCAATAACCAAATCAGCAATTCGTCCTTCCTCACTGTCAAGAGCGACGGCCTGCTCGATCTGAACGGCCTTAGCGAGAGCGTGGACGCATTGGTCATCAACAGCGGCAACGTATCCATCGGCACTGGCACTTTGATTCCGTCCAGTCTGACCATGACCGGCGGCATAATCAGCGGCACGGGCAGCGGCAAGGTGCAACTCACCAGCGGCGTCACTGCCGTTTCCGATGCTGGAAGCAATACCGCGGCTATCACCGCGGCGGTTGACCTCAACGGCGCAACCCGCACCTTCACGATCAACCACGGTCCCGCCGCCACTGATTTGCTCGTCTCGGGCAACATGGTCAATGGTGGTGTGACGAAAGGCGGCGTGGGTGCGATGACGCTCCGCGGTGCCAACACATACGCGGGCGGCACGACGGTCACTCAGGGCGTACTGAACATCAATAGCCCGAATGCCCTTGGCACCGGCGCGTTCACGGTAAACGGCGTCTCGACGATCGACAATACCAGCGGCGCGGCCATCACCCTCGCGACCAACAACCTCCAAGTCTGGGCCTCGAATTTCACCTTCGCGGGCACACAAAGCATCAACTTCGGCACCGGCACGGTGACGCTGAACGCCAATCCGACTGTCACCGTTTCGGCAAACACGCTAAGGGTTGGCGTCATCGGCAATGGCACGGGCAATAGCCTTACTAAAGCAGGAGACGGCACGATGCTGCTGTTCGGCGGGGCGGCTTACACGGGGACGACGTCTGCCAATGCAGGGACACTCATTGTCAGTTCCGGTTCCTTCGACAGCAGCGCCACGACCATCGCGGCGACGGCGACGATGAACTTCGTTAGCGGTGCTAACGCCGGCAACGGGACGTTTACTAACAACGCCTCCACACTGGGTACGGTTGTCCCGGGGCTGATTCAATTCTTTGATGCCAATACCACCGCGGCCAGCGGCCATTACACCAATCAAGGTGGCCTTGGCGTCACGACCAGCAGTTCCACCGGCGGCAACGGCGCCCAAATGATCTTCAGTAGCGGGACCACAGCCGGCAACGCCACAATCACGAACCAGGGCGCGACGCTGCGCGGCGCGTTCAGCGGCGGCCAGACGCTGTTCAATGCCGGCTCGACGGCCGGCAATGCCACCATCACGGCCAACGGCGGCAACGATGGCCAAAGCGGTGGTCCGGCTCCCGGAGGACTGACGCTGTTCAGCGGTGACGCCACCGCAGGCAACTCCACGCTCATCAGCACCGGCGGCACTTTTGGCGGCGTGTCGGGTTCGACGCGGTTCAAAGACACCGCCCGCGCCGGCTCGGCGACGATTACGATCAATAATGGCGTGGCCAATAATAACGGAACGTTCAACGACTTCTTTGACCATTCGACCGCCGACTCGGCGCACATCACCGCCAACAGCGGCACGGCGCTGGGGTTTCACGACAGCGCTACCGGCGGCAGTGCCACACTGCTCGCCACCGGCGGGCCTTCGTTCGCCCCTGCTGGCAGCGAGATCGATTTTTACAACACCTCAACGGCCGGCAACGCCAATGTCACGGCGGCGAGCAACACCGGCGTCGGCGGCTTGCTCAAGTTCCACGACAACTCCGACGCCGGTCACGGTATCTTCACCACCGCCACCATCGGCAACGCCGTCGGTTCGACACAGTTTTTCGATTCGTCCAGTGCCGCCAACGGCGTTTTCACCACGAACGGTGGGACCGCCGGCCAGAGCGCGCCTGGCGCTTTCATCCAGTTCCATAACAACTCGACCGCTGGCTCGGGCGCGTTCACCAATAACGGCACCGCCTCCTTCCAGGCGAACGGAGCTGAAATGGATTTCGTCGATACGTCGACCGCCGGCAATGCCATGGTCACCAACGTCGGCGCGCCTGACAACGGCAACGGCGGGATCACGGTGTTCTCCAATTCCTCTCGCGCCGGCACCGCGACGTTCACCAATACCGGCGCCACCGCGGCCACCAACGGCAATAACGGCGGCGGATACACTGTCTTCAACGCCGGCACAACGGCCGATCACGCGACTTTCATCAATAACGGCAGTTCGTTCAACAACGCGACGCGCACCTCCGGCCACACGATCTTCAATGCCGGCTCGACCGCCGACCATGGCACATTCATCGCCAACGGGTCGCCGACGAACACCGGCGTCGCCGGCGAGGTCGACTTGGTTAACGGCGCGACCGCCGGCAACGGAATGTTCACCATCAACCCGGGCATCGTCAGCGGCGCCAGTGGCGGACTGGTGGATTTGAGTCTCGGCGGCTCCTCGGGCGCTAACGCGACGTTCACCAATAACGGCGGCACGGTCAGCGGCGCGAGTGGCGGGGTCACCATCTTTGCCGCGAACACCACCGCCGGCAGCGCCCTCGTCACGGCCAATGGCGGGACATCGGCCGGTGCCGGCGGCTCGACCATCGGCTTCTTCGGCAATCCTGACCCGGCCAACTCCACACTCGTCGCCAATGGAGGAACCAATGGCGGCGCGGGGGGATTGATCTTGTTCATCGCCTCGCCGCAATCCGGACAGTTCTTTCCCGCCAGCCTGGTGCGCATTGTTGCCAACGCCGGGGGGACGTTTGACAGCAGCGGCGCGGGTGAGCCGCTCACCGTCGGGTCGATTGAAGGTGCAGGGCAATTCCTGCTCGGCGGCGGGACGCTCATCACCGGCGCTCTCAACACCGACACCACTGTCTCGGGCATCATCGCCAATGGCGGCAGCCAGGGCGGCAGTAACGGCAAACTCACCAAGGCCGGGACCGGCAAGCTTTCTCTCACCGGCGCCAATGCCTACACCGGCGCAACCACCGTCATCGCCGGCACCCTGCAATCCGCGAACAACGGCGCGCTCGCCACGACCTCTTCGGTCGCCGTGAACAACGCTGGCTCGATGCTCGCGGTCAATTACGGGGGCAGCACCGACTATACCCAGACCCAGGTGGCCACGCTGCTGGGTAAGACGACATTTGGCGCTCGAAGTACGGCCTTTGGTTTCGATACCAACAATGCCAGCGGAGCGGTGACCTACGGCAATGGAATCGCGATAGCGGCCGGCGTCACCAAGCTTGGCCCGGGCACGCTGATCCTCTCTGGCGCCAACACCTATTCCGGCGGCACGACTGTCTTGAGCGGCACGCTCAAGTTCAATATCAACACGGGCGCGGCGACAATCGGATCGGGAGTCACCGCTACGGTCGCCTCTGGGGCTACGCTCGAACTCGCCGGCTCGGTGTCGGCGCTGGGCACGGCCGGGGGCAATCGCGCGCATATCGTGAACGACAGCACTTCCTCCGGCGTCGTTGTCTCCGGCACGAATCAGGTCGTTGGGGGCATCGACGGCTCGGGGAGCACGCAAGTCAATGCCGGCAGCGACCTAACGGCCAACCACGTCGTTCAAACGGCGCTCGTGATCGGCGGAACAGCCGCAAGCCCGGGGCTTATGACCATCGACGCCAGCGACGCCTCGGGCAATCCGCTGGGTCAGTCGAGCGGATTTGTCTTGGCCAACTCGCTGAGGCCCAGCGGCCCGTTCGGAGCGCCCGACGTGAGTACCGCAAGCACGATCCCCGTCGCGGCCGACAGCGCCGATTTGGCTGTCGTGGCACTGGGGAAATCCGTCGGCAGCGGCGATCCTGCGCCGGTTCCCGAACCATCCACGCTGCTGCTGGCGTTCCTTGCGGTTTTGGGTGCAGTTAGCACCCAGTTCGCGCGACACCAATTCCGATGTCAAACAGCCTGATCCTCTTGGCCGCAGCCGTCATGCTCTGCTTTTGGGTTGTTGGCTAGGCGCTCGACGCGGCATTCCTGCCATCAGTCTAACTCGCGGCGGTCCGCCCGACCGACGCAAGTTAGCCGTTGCAGCCCGCTGCCCGCCACGGCAGATTCCGTGGCGGGCTTCTCCGTCTCCTTCATTAAGCAACGGCTAACTGCGGCTGCTCCTCCACGCCGAACTCGCCCTGGAATCTCAGCCAACTTTCTCGTAACCAAAGCCTCAATTGGGAAATCCGCGCTGCCGACACACCGAACTTCGTCGCCGCGGCCTTCGTCGACTCTCCGCTGGCCAGCGTGAGCGCGATCCTCCTCCGCTGTCTGGGCAGCAGCCGAAGCCAACTGGCAAAGTCCAGTCTCGTGGCGGCGATCTCCGCAGGTCCAGCCTTTCGATCTTCGAGCAAGACCTCCTTCCATTCCTCGTCGTGATCGTCGATCTGGACTAACCGCTGAACATGAAATCCATGTTTTCGCTGGGCGTGACGCGACAAGAGATCGAAACTGTTCAGACGGCTCCCCGCCTGTCTTCCAGAGCGAACCTGCCTGATGCTGTACGTGGCCAAGACGGTCGCGAAGCAAACATCGAGCTTGCCGCGGTCCGCCAATCGCCTGATTGCGACCCAGGCCAAGGCGATCGTTTCCTGAATCGCTTCTTGCCGAGACTCCAGCGACAGATTGCGAAACTCCACGCGCGCGCAACGGACGATGCTCGGCAGCATGGCCACGAACTTCTCCTGCAGAAGTCCATCGCGGCTTTCGGTGTCCGTCTTTTCAATTGCGATCATGGGACGATCTCCTGTTGGAATGAGACCGCCCCCTGCCGGGGCGGTCGTGTTGGGAAACACAACCGCCCCGCACCACGCGAGGCGACAACGTGAACTTCAGACGTATCTCAGCGGAGTGACACGAGGCATCGACCTACGATGCGCTGTCTGTCATTTCGGCGATGATCTGCAACCAGCCGCGGATTTCTCCGGCTAGATTGCGCTCGGCGAATCGAGCAACGGTCATCCGCTCGACTGTCAGTGTGTTGAGCCAGGACTTGACCCGATTTCGCAGGCGCCTGCGGCTTCGCGCTGGCAGGTCGATCCAGCGGTCGTCGGGATGATTCCGCAGATAGCACTGCTCCGCGACACGATCGGCGACATCATCGCCGTCAGAAAAGCGCACGTCGATGCCGCGAGCCTCAAGAATGGCATCGGGATGTAAATAATTCTCTAGACTCCGCTTGGACATAACTTCAGCCCGGCAGCCGATCCTTAGATTGACGACACGAGCCATTTCGAGGCGAACCTCGGTGGCCGGCGTGTCCTCGCGGTCATATAGGTGGAATTCAGGCCGGCCGAGTTCAGCGAGCCGGAAAGCCCAACCTCGCACATCGCCGCAGAACGGGACAAATACGATTTGTCCGCATCGCTCGAGGTTGCTCAGTTCCGGCAGCTTGTTGTCGTCGAGCCTCAGAACTGCGGCCGCTCTCTGCAGGAACTGGATATCATGGTGCCCTTCGAGGACAACCAGCACCGGGCGATTCCGGTGTGCGGCAGAGTGAGGTTGCAGCGCGCCCCTACCACTGGCAAGGGTTGAGGGAGGACGCCTCAGCGCTTTCAAAATGCGATGAATCAAATTGGCACGTTTAGCCATAATGAGTCTCCGACTGTGGATTGCTTGATTGGGAAACGTCGTCCAGAAGAGGCCGTAATTCGGGCCCAGCGACGATGAAGATGAGAGCGGTGGCTCGAAGACCGCGTGCGCTCGCAGACAACGGCGGCGAGCGTCGGGAGAGTCCTCGGACGACGACTCAGCTCGCGAACAGCCGCACCAGCTAACCTGAACGAGAACTGCTTCGTTGAATCAGACAATTCGAGATGCGCGTATCAGAGTTTCTTTCTTGGCGTGTAATGATCGATATTTGCGGGCGATGGTGGCGGCGGATTGACACCGACCCCAGGCATTAGTCCTTGTTCACGTCGAAGTCGGCGGACCACGTCACGGGCCAGTAACCGCAGGAGTTGGTCGAGCGCGTCCTCGACGCGTGAACTGTCTTCGATAGATGATCTTGATTCGATGCGACGTGAATCGTTCTGTGACATTTGAAATCCCTCGTTTATGAAACTGGATCGGCTCTTGCGCAAAAAAAAGCCACACATCGCAACAGGCGATGCGTAGCCCAATGGAAGAGGATTTGCGATCCGCGCGCCAGATCGGTGATTACCAGGGTTCGATCGGAAAACCGGGTAGCGGAGTAAAGTTATACCGCGGATGCAGATGTCGTCGCAGCTTGGGGTAGTTTAACGGCGGCTCCCGTAGCGGAACGAAGGGATCGGTGATTCCTTTGGTTCGCATGATCCGGTCCAGTGCGGCGGCACGCTGCGCGGCGGTTACGGTCAATCCGAGAGTGGACGCCGCCAGCCTTTCGCTCATCGGCTTTCGTTCGGCCGTTCCTCTCCGAAGTTCGAGAACCGCGCTTCGAAGCGCCACGCGTTGCGATGGGTTGAACAGATCGACCGCGATCGTAGAGCTCAATAGCGGCCGCAGAATGTCTCGCTCACGCTTAGAGCCTATCCGAGAACCGCCTGGGCAAAGGGGACAGTCCCCGTTTTGCTCCGCGGACTGCGCAAAAGGGGGACTGTCCCCG
>DASZFO010000098.1 GCA_035939775.1 Pirellulales bacterium
GCAGGCGATCGCCAAACGAAAACCAACGCGCGTATCGCTCTGGTTACATTGCGGGTTCCGCGCGGCGCATCAGTCGGCGGACCATGATGGCCGCAGCGCTCGCGACCCTCGTGGCTCCGAGCAGGGGCGCTCTTGCGACTCAGGAGCCCGACCCGATTTTCGCCGCGATCGAGCATCACCGGCAAGCCTGGGAGACATTCAAGAGCGCGCCCCCCGATGACGATCAGATGCGTTTGCACGAGGCAGTCTTGGTCGCCGAATCCGAGGTCGTGAACATTCGACCGACGACGACGGCCGGCGCGGTGGCTCTGCGCGCCTATCACCGCGAACATCGGTACCGCGAGCGCATGTACCCGACTCCCTTCCCGGGTGAATATTGGAACTGGGGCAAAGGTTAGGGCCCGCCGGCGCCCTCGATCCGGAAGCGCGCCCGCAAGGAAAGGGACGCGTGCAAACGGGTCGCGCTCCGACGCCGCGCGCTCGCTCATCATTGTTGGCCGTTTGGCTGAACCCACCACGCTCCCGGATGCGTTCCAGGCGAAACGTAGTAGCGCGGGCGGCCGGGCGTGGCCGTTCGAAGGACGGCGTCGCTTCCGCTAGCCTATGCCCGGCCATCCACGCCTTTGGCAAGTACCACATCGGAGAAAATGAATACCGACGCGATTGGCCCAAAGCTGAGTAGCGCGGCTTGACACTCTTTGGTCCGCACGAACACACTTCCGTCTAGAAATGGCAGAGCCATTCATTTCCGAAAGGAGAATGCATGTTGTCTCGTCGGCAAATCGTTACCTCGCCGCTCGCCGCTGGTTTGGCGCTGGCATCGCAAAAGGCGACTGCCCAGTCGGCCAAGCGCACCATCGTCGATGCCCAAGTGCATTTGTGGAAGGCGGAATCGGAGGATTGGAAATGGATCCCCGGCACCAAGCCGCAGATGCCCGAGCCGTTCACGATCGAGAAGCTTGTGCCGCTGATGGATCAGGCCGGTGTGGATCGCGTCGTCATCGTGCCGCCGTCTTGGCCGGGTGACCGCAACGATTACGCCCTTGAAGCGGCCCAGCGTTATCCCAATCGCTTCGCCGTCATGGGCCGCATCGCGCTGCAGAATCCGCAATCCGCCACGCTGCTGCCGAAATGGAAGGAGCAGCCCGGAATGCTCGGCGTCCGCATCAGCTTGCTCAGTGATGTCACGATGGCTTGGCTGACGGACGGGACGGCCGACTGGTTCTGGCCCGCAGCCGAGAAGGCGGGAGTGCCCGTCATGTTTCTTGTGCCGGGACAGATATCGATGTTTGCCCGTATCGCGGAGCGCCACCCAGCGGATATGGCCGACTTGTTTGTTGGCTAGACCAGGTCGTGAATGACCCGACACGGACATTAGCCCTTTTCATTTGACGTGGTTGCTGAACTAGTGGTCCAAATCTGACACTTCGATTCGTTTGGGGATTCCCTGAAGCACTCGCGTGTGCGAGTCTGTGGGATGCACGAACGAACCAATATCCGATTGAGCCGAGCCGACCGCAGCAAGCTTGAGGCTGTGGTCGCCGAC
>DASZFO010000099.1 GCA_035939775.1 Pirellulales bacterium
ACCTGCTCGAGCTTTTCCAAGACCAAGGCAAGGTGCAGCAGATTGTGAACAACCTGCTCTCCAACGCAATCAAGTTCACACCCGAAGGGGGCCGGATCGTCGTCAGCGCCCGACAAGAAGTGCGCGGCGAACGAGAGGAACTCGTGCTCACCGTGGCCGACACGGGCGTGGGCATCGCCGAGGAAGATCAGGTGGCGATCTTCGAGAAATTCCGCCAAGGCAAGACAGCCATGGCCGGCGGCGATGCTATGACCCGCGAACACTCTGGCACCGGACTCGGCCTGTCGATCGTCAAGGAGTTGTGCAAGCTGCTCGGTGGCGAAGTATCGCTTCACAGCGAACTTGGCAAGGGAAGCACATTCATCGTCCGCTTGCCGTGGGTGCGGGCCGACCAGCCGCGTATGGATTCGCCGATCGGCGAGAATATTGACGAGCTGCTTCGCCCGCGACGCCAGGAACTCCGCCGCACGTTGGATCGGCCGGTGCCGGCGGCCCCCGTCTCGGAATGACATTCGCCACGCGCGGTTGATGCTCCATGCCGAAAGCCGCCGATCCTGAGCCCGAAGTACAACTCTTCACCGACGGCGCATGTAGCGGCAATCCGGGTCCCGGCGGCTGGGCCTACATTCTTCGACATCCGGCCTCGGGCAAAGAGGTCGAGCAAGCGGGCGGCGAGCCAGAAACGACCAATAATCGGATGGAACTCATGGCCGTCATCCGCGGCCTGGAAGCCCTCAAGCGGCCGACCCATGTCGAGCTATTTACCGACAGCGAATACGTCCGCCAAGGCTTGAGCCTCTGGATGCCGAAGTGGAAGGCGAATGGCTGGAGCCGTTCGGCGAATCGATTCAGCAAGGGGGGCGCGATCAAGAATCTCGATCTGTGGAAGCAGCTCGATAAACTGATCTCAACCCACCACCTCAAATTCACCCGCGTCGCCGGCCATAGCGGGCACCCGGAAAACGATCGCTGCGACGAACTGGCCGTCGCTGCTATTCGGCAATTCAAGCGGAAGTGAGTTCGCGGGCACTAACCGCTGAGCGTGCCCTTCGTGCTCGGCACGCCGCGCATCCGCGGATCGTGCTCGACCGCCATTCGGAGCGAGCGGGCAGTCGATTTGAACACCGCCTCGCTGATGTGATGGCTATTGCGGCCGTGGTGCAATAGCACGTGCAGATTCATCAAGGCGTTGGCCGCCGCGGATTGCCAGAAGTCTTCGACCAGTTCGCTGTCAAAATCGCCGATTTTGGCCGACGGAAAGCCGACCTGGAACACCATCGCATAGCGGCCGCTCAGATCGACGGCCGAGGTGACCAGCGTCTCTTCCATTGGCAAGGTGAAGTGCCCGTAGCGTCGGATGCCCGATTTGTCGCCGAGCGCCTGCTTGAGCGCCTGGCCAAACGCGATCCCGACATCCTCCACCGTATGGTGCTGATCGACGTGCAGATCGCCTTTGGCGTCGACCACCAGATCAAACGCCGCATGCTTGGCCAACAACGTGAGCATGTGGTCAAAGAAGCCGACGCCGGTGGCGACGCGGCTTTGGCCCGAGCCGTCGAGCGAGAGTTCCAAATGGATCTCGGTCTCGGCCGTCTTGCGATCAATGATGGCGGTGCGAGTCATATCGCTAAATCATGCGCGCCAGCGCCGCGAAAAGCGCGTCGATCTGATCGTCGGTGCCCACCGAGACCCGCAATCCGTCCCCCCAATCGGCATAATTCATATATCTCACCAGGATTCGCTCTGCCTTGAGCCGTTCGTACAGCGGCTTGACCGAAAGCGACAGATGCGTGTTCCAAACGAAATTCGCCTGCGAATCGACGACCGTGAACCCCAGCCGCCGCATGCCGTCGGTCAGCCGCCGCCGGCTGGCGATGATCTTGGCCCGATTGTTGGTGAGCCATGATTGATCGTCGATCGCGGCGGTCGCCCCGGCGATCGACAAGGCATCACAATTATAAGAATCCTTGAGCTTCACGAGTTGCTCGATGATCTGCGGCTGCGCCACGACGTAACCGAACCGCAGCCCGGCCAGTGCATACGACTTGCTCTGCGACCGCGAGACGAGAATCTTTTCGTTCTCGGCCACGAGCTTGAGGCAGTTCGTGTCGGCGAAATCGACGTAGGCTTCATCCACCAACAGTGGACACGGCAGCCGGTCGGCCAGTTCGCGGATTCGCTCTGGCGAGACCATCGTGCCCGAGGGACTATTTGGATTCGGCAGAAAGGCGAAACTGAGGCGCTCGCGGCGGGCGGCGAAATCGTCGCCCAGCGACCAGTCGCATTGGAAAAGGATCTCCTCGGATTCGGCGCCCTGCAATTGGGCGAGCGTCTTGTAGAGGATGTAGCTCGGGTAGGGTAGCCGCAGCAAGTCGCCCGCTGCGACGAACGCCCGCGTGACGATCGTCAAGATGTCGTCGCTGCCGTTGCCGCACATGATCCAGCCCGGCTCGACCCCGAGCACTTCGGCCGCCCGGCGGCGAAACGCCTCGGCCATCGGATCGGGATAGCGCTGCAAGCCTTGTTCGAGCGCCGCCGCAATCGCCCGCGTCACCGCCGGCGAACAGGGATAGGGATTCTCGTTCGTATTGAGCTTGATAAACTTCCCGCCGCGCGGCTGCTCGCCAGGCGCATAACCTTCAATCGCGGCAATGTCGGGACGAACGTACATGCGAAAACTAGTTCCAATTTACTCTGTCGAGACTCTAGCCACGGATTGAACACGGATGGAGCACAGATTCTTATTAACGGGCTTCGCCCGCCGAATCCTTAGAATCCGTGTTTAATCAGTGTTCCATCCGTGGCTAAAAACCCTTCTTTTTCAATCTCATCTCCACACTCGCCCAATGAGCGGTGAGACCTTCCTTCTCGGCCAGCAAGCGGATGTCGTCGGCAACCGCGGCGAGGCCAGCCTGAGTATATGCGATCACGCTGTTGCCGCGAATGAAGTCGAGCGCCGAAAGGCCGCTGGCAAATCGGGCCGTGCCGCCGGTCGGCAGCACGTGCGACGGTCCCGCCGCGTAATCGCCGAGGGCCACAGGGCTGAAATGGCCCAGAAACGCCGCTCCGGCGTGCGGAATCTTGTCGAGCAACCGCTCGGGGTCGGCCGTGGCGATGTGCAGATGTTCCGGCGAGATCTCATCGGCCAACG
>DASZFO010000100.1 GCA_035939775.1 Pirellulales bacterium
CGCGAACTGACCGAGAAAACGCGGCGAGTTGCTGCCGGAGATCTTGACGGCCCAGTGAATCTCCGTTCGCACGATGAATTGGCCGAACTGGGCGAGAGCCTGAATCAGATGTGTTCGCGGCTCGCCGATTCACAAAACAAGATTCGCGAGGAGACCGCAGCGCGGATCGCCGCGATCGAGCAACTCCGACATACCGATCGGCTCAATACGGTCGGCCGTTTGGCGGCGGGGATCGCCCACGAACTCGGCACGCCGCTCAATGTTGTCGCGGGACGCGCCGGCTTGATCCTGTCCGGGCGTCTTGCTCCGGATGAAATCGGCGTGAGTGCCGCCGCAATCAAAACCGAAGCGGACAGGATGACTAAGATCATCCGCCAGCTCCTCGATTTCGCCCGCGCCGGCACTCCGCGCAAGGCCACGGTCGATTTGCGTTCGGTCGCGACGCAAACGGTCGACCTGCTGCGCGGGCTCGCGGAGGAGCGAAAGGTCCAACTCTGCGTTGCGGCGAGCGGCGAGCCGGCGGTGGCTGCGGTCGATGCCGAACAGATTCAACAAGTGCTGACGAACCTCGTTGTGAACGCGATCCAGGCGATGCCCGATGGTGGCGAGGTCGAGATCGGCATTGGTCGCCGCGCCGCTAGTGTTCTTGAGGAAGTGCACGGGGGACTGTCCCCGACGTCTCCCTCTCCCTTGACGGGAGAGGGCCGGGGTGAGGGCGTCGCGGAAAAAAAGGGGACTGTCCCCTTCGCGGCGCGCGGTTCTCGGCCCGGTGAATACTACTGCATTAAAGTCCGCGATTCGGGGGTCGGCATCTCGCCGGAGCATCGCCAACATCTCTTCGAGCCGTTTTTCACCACCAAGGGCGTCGGCGAGGGGACCGGCCTCGGGCTATCCATCGCCTATGGCATCGTGCGCGAGCATGGAGGATGGATCGATGTGTCCAGCGAGCCGGGCAAAGGAAGCTGCTTCAGCGTATACTTGCCCGCGGAGACGGAATTGTGAAGCTGATCCGAAAACCGCCGGGGACTGTCCCCTTCTCCCAGGCGGTTTTGTGAGGGGTTCTCAATGCTGATCGACGCAATGAAACCGAAGGTTCTGATCGTTGACGACGAGCGGAGCATGTGCGATCTGTTGGAGGCGGATTTGCGGCTCCGCGACTTCGTACCCGTGTGCTTCACGTCGGCGGCGGAAGGCTTTGCAGCTTTCGAGGGCGAAGATTTCGACGTCGTGCTTACCGATCTCAAGATGCCGGGAATGGACGGCATCGAGTTCTGCTCGCGGCTCGTGGCCAACCGGCCCGATATTCCAGTCGTGGTGATGACGGCGTTCGGCAGCCTCGAGACGGCCATTGCGGCAATCCGCGCCGGCGCATACGACTTTGTCACGAAGCCAGTCGAGATGGAATTGCTGGGCGTGATCCTCCGCCGGGCGGTCGAGCGGCGGCGGCTTCAGGAGCAGGTCCGCTCGCTCAGCGAGGCCGTCGCCCGCACGTCGCGCTTCGAGGAGCTGCTCGGCGAGAGCCCGGCGATGGCCAAGCTGTACGATCAGTTGTCGCGGATCGCCGATTCTGAGGCGTCTGTGCTGATCACTGGCGAGAGCGGCACCGGCAAGGAATTGGTTGCTCGCGCCTTGCACCAACGCAGCCGGCGAAACGAAAAACCGTTCGTCGCGGTGAATTGTGCGGCCATGCCCGACGCGCTTCTGGAAAGCGAGCTGTTCGGACACATCAAAGGGGCGTTCACCGACGCCCGCAGCGATCGCAAGGGATTATTCGTGCAGGCCGAGGGAGGCACGCTGCTGTTGGACGAGATCGGCGAAATGCCACTCTCGATGCAGGCGAAGCTGCTGCGGGCGCTCGAGGAGAACAAGGTCCGCCCGGTCGGCGGCGAGCGCGAGGTCGCGTTCGACGCGCGGATTCTGGCGGCGACGAATCGCGATTTGGAGACGGCCATCGAAGAAGGCCGCTTCCGCCAGGACCTGTTCTTCCGCATCAACGTGATTCAGATCGAAGTCGCGCCGCTTCGCTCGCGCGGGGCCGACATTCTGCTCCTCGCCCAACATTTCATCGAGCATTTCGCCGCGCGCGGCAAAAAGGACGTCCTCGGCATCTCCGAACCGGTCGCCGACAAGTTGCTCGGCTACTCGTGGCCCGGAAATATCCGCGAGCTGCGAAACGTCGTCGAGCGCGCGGTCGCGCTCACTCGGCGCGACAAGCTCACGCTCGACGATTTGCCAGAGAAGATTCGCGACTATCGCAGCTCGCAAGTGCTGATCGGCGGCCCCGATCCGGGCGAACTCGTGCCGCTGGAAGAACTCGAGCGCCGCTACATCCTCCACGTCCTGCACTGCCTCGGCGACAATCGCACCCTCGCCGCCCGCACCCTCGGCCTCGACCGCAAAACTCTCTATCGCAAGCTGCGGCAATTTGGGATGCTCAGCGAGGAAGCAAACTAAGGTTGTGGCACATGTCTTTTGACCGAGAGCGGCCCGCGCGGTGATCGCGACTATCGTTTTGGCTTCGGCGCCAGGCGGCGCTCCAAGCAGCGGGGGCAGAGCGGGCCGATCTTGGCGGCGCGGTGTCGCGCCCTATGGCGAGATAGTTTGCCCTCGGGGGATGGCAAGAAGCTGAGATCAAACAGCGAGGCCGCGGCCTGCGAATCATCGATCTCGGTTCCGCATGACTTGCAATTGGGCATAATCGCCGAGAAGCAGGTTCAAAACCGCCGGCTACGGTCTGCTTATTACGCCGGCGGTGGAGCGAATTTCAATGTCCGGAATCGGAGTCGGCAGCGGTGGCGAGCGGATGGTGGCGAGGCATCGCTCATCATCGCAAATATACCTTGCAAATCGCCTTGGCGAACGATGTGGCCGAATTCCGTGCAATTTCGCGGCGGTTTTCACCGCGGCGTCAAGAACAGCCAATACAAGCCGATCATCCAGGCGAAGAGGAGCAGGCCCAAGCAACCGGATCGTGACGGGGCGACGATCCCGCGATTTGCGGCAACGGCCTCGACGGCTTCTTTCGCTTCCTTAAGTCCGGCGCCGGTTCGCTCGCGATAGACTTTGATCGCCGCGATTTTTCGCCCTTGCTCCAACAGCGAAACGATTTCTTGCTCAAAGTCCGACTCGCCGCTTGCATCTGCCGGCCGCGGCGCGCCCCGCGCCAACTTCTCGATCAGCTCGTCGATCACACTCTTAGCCTCGGCCAGCCCGACCCCGGTCGCTTCCCTGTACCGCTTGATCGCCTCGATCTTTCGCCCTGCCGCGAGGAGATCGCGTAAGTCGGCAGCAAGGTTCGCGTCATCAGCCATTTCCGATTTTCCTCGATCGAGAATACGCCCGTGAAATAAAGGGGACAGGCGCATATATTGGAGTATATGCGTGATATGGCAATGGATCTGGGAGAGGAAAAGGGGATAGGTCCAATTATTTCAACTTAGCCGATGTCGCTTTGTCCGTGCGAGGTCGGCCTCGGGGCTGCAAGGTGAATTCCAGCCCGAGTCGTTTCGCGGTGCGAGTCTGCCACTTCTCGGCGCCGAACGGGCGGCCGCGGCTGACCGACAGCTGAATCGCTTCCAACTCGCGTTCGGTTTGAGGCTCGTTGACCCATGCCAGCCAATCCTTCGGCTCGGCCAACGGCCATTTCGATAGTTCCGGTGGCTCAACCACGGTTTGCTGCCCGATCCGCTGCACGAGGCTTCCCCACCGCCATCGCTCCGCCTTCTTCACGAGGTTGGCGCGCAGGGCGTTCCGCTCAATATAGCGGACGACCGTGTAGAAATGGTCGCCCTCTTGAACGGGAAACGACTTGTACGTGCCTTGATGCAAATGCCCGCGTCCTACGCTGTGACGATTCAGATGCCAGCGACGGACATGCGTTCTGGTCAAATGCTGCTTGAAGGTCGCCAGTTCGCCGTCCGCAATCGGCGAGAGGAGCAAATGCCAATGATTGGGCATCAAGCAGTAAGCGAGGACCCGCATCGCAATCCGCTGCTGCGTCGTGCGCAGCACTCGCAAAAAGGCCTCGTAGTCGCCATTGTCTTCGAAGATTTCACGCCGATCGTTGCCCCGATTCAAGAAATGAAAAACCATTCCGCCCGGGGCAATTCTCGCGGCTCTTAGCATCCCAAAACCGATCGCGTCCCGTCAACAATGGGACTTATCCCCTTTTCCTCGAGTGGTGCTCGCGCTCGTCGAGCCGCTGGCCGTCCGGTTGCCGTTGAAATCGTAGGAAAAGCTTTCGCCGGTCAGGCTGGCGCTCGTGTCCGGGCTGCCGTCGACGTTGTACGTGAAGTTCACGCTCTTGCTCGTGATCCCGCTCGCGCCGTAGCCCGAAGTGTTCTGCTGGGCGATCTGCGTCACGTCCCCCACCGCGTCATAGAGATAGCTGGTTGTCCCGCGCAGGCTGCTCAAGCTCGACAGGTCCGACTTGTCGCTCACGCTCGCCACCGTCCCGTCCGCGTTATACGTGTAGTGCAATTGCGAAAGCATGAACGACATATTCATTGCTGTCGGACCAAAACGCCTTGCGACTCCAAGAGTTCCTCGGCGACGGGAAATTCGGCATCAGACAGTTCCCAGAGCCAAAGCGAACTATCGAGCTTCGAGAGCTTTCCGATGCGTTGCGGCAGGAAATCAGCTTTCTGCAAATGGGCTTCGGAAAGAATGCTCACAGGATACGCGCCGCGGAATAAACCCGTCAAATGGCGATCCTTCCCGCCGATCTCATCCTGCCAAAGGCGATCGGCGCTCTTCCGATACGTGCCAGCGCGGCGCGCTCTTGCCTCCTCTTTGAACGATTCGAGCGTTACCGCCTCACCGCCCATGGCATACCTGCTAGGGTGCTGCGAAAGCGGCATTTTGTACGCGAAACCATAACGCACTTCAGAAATACCTTCGGCGAGCGCACACGCGCGCCGAAGCAATTCGCGCGGATCGGGAATCAGTCCGTCGTCGATTCCAAAGTACAACATCGGGAAATTGAACGTCCCAACGCCAACGTCGGCGCGCCAATCGGATCGATCGCTAGAACCAGCGCGCGGCGAGTCGAATTTCAAGTACTCGACCTCGCCCATTCGCAATGCATGGACTAGCTCGCCCGCGCGCGCGCGCAATGCCTCGCCCCACAGGCTAATGTCATCGCCTCGTTCCGCCAGCACATAGCAATCGTCGTGCAAGAATCCGCCCCCGAATGCGGTAAACAGAATCGGCGACAGATTAAACTCGTTGAATGTTTCAATCGCGCGATCATAAAACCGCAACGGGATCGAGCTGCCTCGATCGCCGGCGAAGAACAATGCGGCGGACGTTGTGATTTGATCGTTGCTCATTCTGGTTGTGTGGCTCGCCAAATAAACTCTTTGGGATCGACCACATTGACCTCACCCCTCATTTCCGGCGGCAGTTGGCTTTGAGCCGTCTTGAGCTTTGTCACCAGTTCGTCGATAGTCTGCGACGGGCTTCTGAATTCGGCCATGTCGATTTGTCCGTCGGTCGTCAACCCCATGAAGTCCGGTTCGATGTTTGGCGAATGGCTGAGGCCCGAGAACTCGCCGAGCCTGATACTGCCCTGCGAGATTCGCTTATAATTGCCGGTCTCTTGCGCCGCCTCGGCGTACGTCCGCTGGAGCAACATGTGCTCCGGCGTCCGTGGCGTGTCGATGACGCCTTCGATCGGCGGATAGCTTGCATCCAACCGGGCGATACTTCTTGGCGCGGTCGGATACTCGAAGTTCGCAAACGGCGCTCCCGTGTCGAATTGGCCGATGACTGGGGTTGGCTCGGCAACGAAGTGAATCGAACTCAATTCCGCCGTTGCCGTGCGAGCCGCGTTCTCCACCTCCAGCGTTGCGTCTCCGGCGAGCGAATCTCCTGCGGTCAGAGCCGCGAGCGTCGCATTGAATAGGAACTCTCCCTTTCCTTCTTCCGTGCTCAACTGCTGGTTGAGTCCTTGCACAACTGCGTTGCCCGTGTCAATCGGGTGCAGGAGCGCGTTCGCGAAAGCGATGTCCGAGTCGATCGGGTGCAGCGCGTTTTGCAGCAGTCCTCCGGCCAGGTTCTTCGGGCCATCCCAGAAGTACCCCTTCAGCGTGCTGAGCATGTTCGAGCCATAGCCCGCGTAGGGCGTCGGGCCGCCCGACACCGGCGCTCCCGAGCCGCTCGACATCAGCATTGCCAGGGACTCCTCCGCGGTTGGCGCCTGCTCCATGCCGCCCCCAACATAGTTCGCCGCCCACGCCTGGACGCTCCCCGCGCTCACGGTCGGCTCCTGCGGCGCCGTCGGAACGTCCCGCGCCACATATTCGTTCTGCCAATCAATCGCTGCCTGCGCGCCGGTGTCGGTGAAGGAATAGGGATTGAAGGCGGGCGAGCTGGCCAGGTCGTAGCCGGTCGTGGGAACGTTGATGGATTGGGCGCAGGCGCCGGTCGGGTCCGTGGCGTTGCCCGGATTGTCGCCGACGTAGGCGTAGGGTTCGCTGCCGCCGAGGCCAGATTGATCGACGCTGAGCCAGGTCGCCGAGAGAGGATCGTAAATGCGCGATTCGGATTGGTAAAGCCCCGTCGATTGGTCGTAGCGCATGCCCCCTTCGCCAACCGAGAATGCGGCGAGGATGCTCGTGCTGCCGGTCGGCGCGCCGTAGCTCGTGAACTTGATGTGCCCGCCGCTCACCAGCGAGCCGCTGCCGTTCACGACGTCGCGCGGGGTGCCTTCGTTGTCGGCCAGGCCCCACAGCACGCTGCCGCTCGTGCCCAGGTCGTCGTCCGTGGCCAGGATTTCATCCACGGCCAACGCATACAACTCCCGCTGCGAGATTTTCGGGGTCGTGCTCGTGCCCGCGCCGGCCAGCTTGTTCGCATCGCTGACTTGCAGATACGGATTCGCGCCGTCGTAGACCGTGTAAACCGCCGGCTGGCTCGTTTCATAGCGGGCGATCTGCCGATTCGCAGAGTCATAGCCGTAGCTCACGGTGTCGGTGACGGCCCCCGCGCTCGTCTCGGCGGTGACGCTCGTCAGCCGGTCGCGATTGTCCCAAGCGTAGACGGTGATCGTGCCGTCGGAGAGCTTCGTGCGCTTCGTCCGATTTCCTTCGGCGTCGTATTGATACGTGTACGTGCCATCGAACGTGAGTCGGTTCGCCGCGCTGGTGCTCGCGCCCGTAGAGCC
This sequence comes from Pirellulales bacterium, assembly GCA_035939775.1. Taxonomy (NCBI): domain Bacteria; kingdom Pseudomonadati; phylum Planctomycetota; class Planctomycetia; order Pirellulales; species Pirellulales bacterium. The sequence continues at coordinate 7,166 of DASZFO010000100.1, forward strand.
GCTGGCCGTGCGGTTGCCGTTGGAATCGTAGGAAAAACTTTCGCCGGTCAGGCTGGCGCTCGTCAGCTCGTTGGCGTTGTCGAAAGCGTAGTTCGCCGTGCCGTCGAATGAGGTCTGTTGCGTGACGTTGCCGGCCGCGTCGTATTGGAATGCATAGCTGTGCGTCGCGCCAAAGACCTGCTGCAAATTGGTGAGCCGCCCGTCGCCGTCGTACCCCGAGCCGGCCCCGCCGGAGGTTGTGCGATACTTCGTGGTCGCGGCCAAGGTGTTCGAAGTGCCGTCGTAGCGCGCGATCGTGTCCAAGCTGCCGTCGGCGTTGTAGGTGAAGTTCACCGTCTTCGGCGTGATTCCGCTCGCGCTATAGCCGCTCGTGTTCTGCTGGGCGATCTGCGTCACGTCCCCCACCGCGTCGTAGAGATAGCTGGTCGTCCCGCTCTTCGCGCTCAAGCTCGACAGGTCTGACTTATCCGTCACGCTCTTCGTCGTGCCGTCGGCATTATAGCTATAGTCCAACTCCTCCAGCGCCTTCGGCACGGCCGCGGTCACGACGCCGCCCGACGTGGTCGGCGGGTACTGCGCCACAAGATCCCCCGGCGCCATCCGCACCGAGGCGACCCGGCCGTCGAGATCATAAGCATACTGATAATTGGCCGCGTTCGAAGCGTTTTGCGTGTCGGTCTCGGTGATGCCGGTGACCTGCCCCGCCGCGTCGTACCAGGTGCGGATCGTGTGGAAAGCGCTCGTGGCGGCGGCGGTCGTGAACCAATCCTCCTCGATCTGCCGATTCAGCTTGTCATAGCCGTAAGTCGTTTTCCGGCCATCGGCGTCGATCTTCTGCGTCAAGTTGCCATCGGCGTCGTAGGAGAGCAGCGTCGAGACGGGGGCCGTTTGGGTCACGCCGGCCGGCGTGGTGTAGACCACCGCCTCGGTCTGGCTCGTCTCGCGATTCAAGTGATCGTAGCTGAAAGTCGTCGTATTGCCGGCCGGATCGGTCACGCTCGTGACGTTCCCCAGCGCGTCGTACGCGGTCGTCGTCCTCCCCACGGTGCTGGTGGGAAACACTCGTGGATCGGCCCCCAGCGCGCTGACGGAAACGGTCCGGCGGTTCAACCCGTCGTACACGCTGTACGTCGTGTGCTTGTCCGGATCGGTCATCGAGAGCACGTTGCCATCCGCGTCGTAGGTCCAGGAGGTCGTGGGGCGAGCGGCGCCGGATTGCGGGGCCGGGTCGATTTCGCTCAACTGTCGGCCCAGATTGTCGTAAGTGACTTGCGTGGTCCGGTTAAGCTGGTCGGTGGCGGTCGACACCCGCCCCAGCTCGTCGTACGCCGTCGCCGTGCTGCCCAGCGCGTCGGTCACGCTCACGGGCAGGTTCCAGCCATCATAGGCCGTGTCGGTCTCGTGCTGCAACGGATCGACCGCGGCCGTGACGTTGCCATCCAGATCGTAAGACCAAGTCGTCGTGGGATTCGTTTGGCTGGAAGCCGGGCCGGAGAACTGAGCGGGGGCCGGAGCGATCTCCTTGACCTTGCGGTTCAGGGCCTCGTACTGGAACTGGGTCGTTCGCCCCAGCGGATCCGTCACGCCCAGCACATTCCCGACCGCGTCGTAGAGCTTCGTGGTCATCTGGCTGGCGTCGGTCGGCCCGCTCCCCAAGGCATCGACCACCTGGGTCTGCTCCCCTTCGAGGTTGTAGCCGAAGTAGGTATTGTTGCCCAACGGATCGGTCGTTTGACTCAACTCGCCGGTCTGGTTGTAGGTCAAGACGGTCTGGGGTCTGGGGGCTGGCGACTGGGAGTTGGGAAGGAACCCGGGACTGGGGTCGATCTCCTTCACCTTCCGGTTCAGATTGTCGTAAACGTATGTCGTCGTGAAAAAGTGGTTCGTGTCGTTCGTGGGGGAGTTTGCATCGAGATAACCGCTCGGATTCTGATCGATGTACGGTTGATGGTTGTTCGGATACGCCGCGTTGACGACGTACTGCAAATTGCCGTTGTTGTCGTAAAAGAACTGCGTGGCCAGATCGTCGCTCGCTGAATCCACGAGGACATTGATCTCGGCCGTCTTGCGGTTTGCCTGGTCATAGACGTAATTTGTCTCGTGACCGAGCGGGTCGGTCACTGTAAGCACGTTGCGATTGTCGTCATACGTGTACACGGTGGTCGGCCGAGCCGCTCCGCTGCTCGGCGCCGGCTGGATCACGGCGACGACTTCGCCGAGATGGTTGTAGTCGGTCTCGGTCGTGTGGGCCGTGTCGGTAGAGCCGCTCCCCAGCGCATCGGTCACGAACATCTTGTCGTTCGCGTCGTCGTACTTCGTCACTGTCGTGGCGGCGGTGAGCGGCCCGCTCCCGTCCGGGTCGGGCAGAATCGTCTTGAGGTTGCGGCCCAGCGCGTCATAAGTGAACTGCGTCGTGTTTCCGTTCGGATCGGTCGTGGCGACGACGCGCGAGCCGCCGTCGTATCGCCAGGCGGAGATCGGGGTCGTCGTCGAGAGACCGGACCCAACAGTGCCGCCCGCCGCGACCAGTGGCACGGGATCGATCTCGGCAATCTTCCGGTCTCGCGAATCATAAACATACTGCGTCACTCGGCCGAGCGCGTCGGTCGAATAGATCAGGTTCCCGGCCGGATCGAACTCGGCGGTCGTGTAGGTGCCGTCGGGATTAACCGACTTGACGGTGCGATTCAGACCGTCGTACGAGGCCGTCGTGGTCCGCAACGAAGTCGCCGGCGCCGACGCCGTGGCAAGCATGGTTTGCGTGAGATTTCCGTTGGCGTCGTAGGTGAAGTTTGTCTGCGGCTGGACCAGCGGACCGTTTGTGCCGAGGGCCGCGAGATTGTCCGGGTCCGGCTGCTGCTCGGCGATGAGGCGATCGAGCGGATCATAATTCGGATAATTCGTGACGTTCCCGTTGCCGTCGGTGCTGCTGGTGAGATTGCCGTGGCCGTCGAAGGCCCAGCTCCGCGTGATCGATAGCGACGGCGAGACTTGGGTTGTCGTCGAGGTCGTTTGCCCGGCGGAGTTATAGGCGTACGTCGTCGTATAGCTGCTGCCGTCGGTGGCCCCATGCGCGTCGGGCGCGGTGACCGTCAGCGGCTCTCCGCGGCTTGTCGAGGGATACGTGTAGGTCGTGTAATTGCCGATATAGTTCCAGGTCGCGGAATCGTTCGCATCTTCGATGGATTGATGGAGACTGCCGTCGGAGTTGTACGAGTAGCTGGTGACGTCTCCTCCGAAGGATGACGTGTTGACGACGAGCGGCTGGCCAAACGCCGTGGTTGTGCCGTTGGCGCCGGGAGCTGAATAGGCGGTCGTCGTCGTTCGGCCGAGCCGGTCGGTGAACGACGTCACGTTTTCCGGATAATTGGGATCGCCATGAACGAACGTCTCCGTCTGCCCATACTCGTCGGTGTCGGTCTGCTTCAGATCGTTCAACCAGGTGGCGGTCGTCGTCGTCTGATCTGGATTGAGCTGCTGGAGAACGTTTCCATCCTTGTCGTAATCGTACAACGTGGTTTGGTCGTTCTCATTCGTCGCCGCCGTGCGGTTGCGGAAGAGGTTGTACGAGAAGCTCTGCGAATTGCCCAGCGTGTCGGTCACTTGGAACCCGCGGCGGTTGGCGTAGTAAGTGAATTGCGTTTTGTTGCCGTTCGCATCGATGACGGATTGCAGCAGGTCGTGCAGCGCCGGCGAGGGACTCGCGGTCGTATCGAAGTAGGCGTACTGCGTGACGACGGCCGCTTCGCCGCTCGCCACCGGGGCGGTGACTGAGATCAGGCGGCCGGTCGAGGCGCTCGAGTCGTAACCGTACGTCCAGGTGCGCGGCGACGTCGGAATCGTGTAATCGGTGATCGACGTGACGTGGTTTCCGGTGTACGAAAAACTGAGATAGCGGCTCGTGTCGCTGGGATGCGACGGATCGATGGCCGTGACGGTGGAGATGGTCGCGCCGCTGCGGCTGATGTTCACGCCGTTGCCGTAGCGGTCCTTGATCTGGGTAACGTAATACGTCCCCGAGCCGCCGTTGCTGAACGTGATTGTCGCTCCGGTCTTGTCCGTCCAGGTGTAGGTTGACGTGCTTGTGTTGAAGCCAAGCGCGCCGAAGATCGTGTCCGGCGTGATGTAGCCGGCCGTGGGATTGCTGGGGTTGGCGGGCTTGAACGCCAATCGCATTCCCGTATCGGTGAACCAGACCATCGTGTTCGCCGGCTGGGGACCGTCGATTGTTGTAGAGGGCGCGAGCGTGTCGCTATACATGAATGACCAGCCGTCCCCCATGCCGCGGTCCGGCAGGGCGGTTTGTCCCTGAGCAGGCGTGTCGAACGAATCGTAATGCCGCGACATTCCCAGCGGCGCGCCGAGATTCGGGACGCTGACGTCCGTGGCGTCCTGGATCGCGTCGCCGTTGGCCGTATTGATCGGATCACCGACAACGGCCGTGTTCGCGCTCAGCGAGACGTTGTCGGCGCTCTTTTCGTCCCCCGCGCCAGCGCCGCCGTGCGGAGCATCCCACACGCCGTTGATCGCGCCGTCGATGACGAAGCCCTGCGTTAAGCCGGCGCTATTGACGAGCATGTAGCCAATTCCCGTCCAGGGCCCCTTTGGATTTGGGGTGCCATGGGTCCCGTTGCCGACGATCACCTCGTAGGTCGGCACCCGGGCAGTAAAGCCCGAGCTGACCGCTGCCTGAATGTCGGCGATGAGGTGGGCGTTATCGGCGTTGTTAACCCCGTAGTGCAGCTCGCCGTTTAGCGTGTTCGTATCGTCGTTCGATGAGGTGATGGTCAGGAAGGTATTCTGGGCGTTTTGCTGCTGTTCCAACTGGAACGCTTTGACGGTGGAGATGCTGTCGTAGTTGGTAAGCTCCTCCCAGATGAGTCCTTCCATCGACGAGTTTTGATACCCCATCAAGAGATCACGGTTCAGGTCCTGCGAGTGGTCGTCGTTGATGGAGATGCCGGCCCACGAGTTGCTCGGCACGTCGATGCCCATGCCCGTGGGAAGATAAGGGAACTGCAACGCCGAAGCCGCGGCCGGCTGAAGCACCCAATCGCTGGTCGCGAGCCCCGAGGCGACGAGATTGTAAAACGGCACGGCGCCCGTCAATCCGGCAATTTCACTTTCCCCCGCGTCACATTGATTGAAATACTGGATCGCCGCCAATTGAAGCAGCCCGCCAATAAGGTGGTCCTTGTTCGCGGCGTTCTGATTGATCCACGTTGGCAGAGCGCTCTGGCTGTCAGCCTGGCTGATTTCCGCCGAGTTGACCGTCTGCCGGATGCTCGTCAGCATTTGCTGGGACGTCTGATTGGCGTCCAAGCCGACGGCCATATACTTGCCGCACGGACGGCTGTACACTTTGCTGTAAGATCCATTGGAGAAACTATATCCCGCGCTGGCAAAAGCATCGGCCGGCGCGCCTCCGGCGAATACCTGGACGATCACATTCATCGATTCCCCATAGCCCGCACGGTACCTTTGAGAACCGACGGAAAGTGAATTCGGGTCGGCCGCTCCATCCAGGTAAACATGCGGCACGAACCCGGTCGAGACCCACGACGTAACCGTGACCAAGTTGCCAAAAGAGTTGTACGTAGAAACAGTATTCCAATAGCCGGTGTCCGTGTATCCGACGGTAAGCCGCCGCAGGCTGATGTCCGCCAGGTTCTCGCGAGCCGTGGTGAGGGAAAGGGCGACTGGGTTTCCAACGGCGGCGCCGGTCGCATCCCCGGCGACCACCAACTGATTGGGTTGCGCGGGATCATATTTGACGATTTGAAATCCTTGCTCGCCGCTGCTCTCGCCGATGAACAGCAGCGATTGATTGACAAGCGTCGAATCAAACGCGGCCACGGTGCAGGTGATCGTCGTCGTGTGCGTCGATGCGTTGTATTGACTGACGCCGGAGACCGTGCAACCCGGCACTGGATCAGCGACGGCGATCTGAACGAAATACTGGTCCTGCGACGGGATAGCTGAATTCAATGTCTTGCTGGATTGACTCCAATGCGCCGAAGCGGCCGGCAACGAAGTAAAGACGTGTTGGCGGATCAATCCGGTATATGGCACATCGGCGATCGTCTGGGCCGCACCGCTGGACGCGAGGCTTTTCCGCACCTGGTTCTCGTAATACTCGGCCGCCGATTGTGTTTGCGGCGCCGCCAAATAGCCCGTCTGGTCGAACGCCGCGGAATTCAACATGTCGGGCAGGCCGGCTTGATAGTCGAATTGCTTCCACGTCGGATCGAGGACGACCGGATGGGCGCCGATCGTGCCTTCCAACCAGGTATGATCGAACGTCGCGTAGCTGGAAGACACCGTCGGATTGAGTCCCGCCAAGTTTAGCACGTTGTAAACGGCCGAGGAAGTCTGCACCCCCAGCCAGTTCTCGACCGCGCCAATCGGATCGGTCACCTGGCTCGTGGCATACTGCAAGCCGCTCGCGCCGGCGGCCGCCATGAGCTGGACCAAGAGCGAGTCGGTGTCCCAATCGTTACCGGCCCCGGTTTCCAGCACCGCCAACGGTCCTTTCATGGCGCCCCGGTACGGCTGGTACTGGATCGTATTGACGAGATACTGATAGATCTCGATCGGCAGCTTGTAGAACGCGCCGGCAAGGTCTTGGTAGACCGTGTTGACAGCCGATTGATAGCTAGCGCCGCTGGCCTGCGCGGCTGCGACAATCGAAGCGGCGTTCGCGACGATGGATTGCGGATTGTTCGGGGCGATATCGACGGTGAGCAGCTTGCCGGAAAGGTTGGAGTACCAAGGCGCGCTCGTGCTCGTGGAAAGAGGATTGCCGTAGACGAACAGGCTCGTGAGCGCCGGCTCGTTGGCCACGGACGTGGGCACAGAGGAGAAGTTGTTGTATCGCAAGTCGAGCGTTTGCAAGTGCGCGAACGTCGGCAGAGCGCTAACCGGGTTGCCGAGGACCGCGTCGGTGATCCCGCACCCTTGGAGCGTCAGGCTGGTCAATTGGGTGAGCTTCGAGAGCGGCGAGAGGTCTGGCAGACTTGCTCGCGTTGCATCCTGAGAGAAGTCGCTGGGCACGAGCGTGAGCGACTGGAGATTCGTTGCATTGGCGATCCCGTTGAGCGATGTGACATGGCTGCTGTCGACGGTGAGCGAGGTCAACTGCGCCCACTGGGCTGTCGTCGGGGTCGCGCTGGCGGACAGGCCGAGCGCCTGGTCGGCGGCCGCGACGATCGCCGCGTCCGGCGTGGTTGAAACGGAAGCCACGCTGAGCGTCACCGCGGTGTTCGACCGATTGAGCGTCAGCGTGTAGGGCTGGCCATTCAAGGTGCAGGAGTCCATGGTTTGCCCATCGAGAAACACGAAATTGCCGCCGCTGTTGAGACCGCTCGACGCCGTGATGAGAGTGTACGAGGAACTCACGCTGCTGCCGATGACGTTGACGTTGACTATGTTTGTGCCGCTGACGCTGGCGATGCCCGCGACGGCCAGTTTGTCGGCGCTGCTTGCGCCGACGTCAAAGGACAAATTGGCGCCGCCGAGCGTAAGGCCCGCGGCGGAGGTGGACGACTGCTGGACGCTGAACGTTCCCGTGGCGCCGTCACTCATGCAGAACGTCGATCCGAAATCGAGCGCGAGCGTGGCGCTGCCGGTGCTCGGATTGCCCGCGTAAATCGTTGTCGATCCGGTCTGGGCATCGAGCGTCCCACCGTATGCGACGTGGATCGCGGTGTTGCCGAGCGATGCGGCCGAGCCCATCGTCAGCGAGCCGCCGTTGTTGACGGTCGTTGCGCCGGAATAGGTGTCGTGGCTGTTGACCGTGAGCGAACCGTTGACGGCGACCGACAGCGCTCCGCCGCCGTCGGCCAAGGCGCCGGTGTTGAGGGTGTTGGTGCCGGCGAACGTGACCGTCGCGGCGCCGCTCCCCGAATTCATGCCGCCGGATACCGTCAGGTTGGAGATCGTTGCAGGGCCGCCCAACGTGATCAGGCCGCTGGCGGCGCTGCCGGCGCCAACCAGAGCGCCTCCGCCGCCGGCGCCGGTTCCAACGAGGCCGGTGATTTGATTGGCGAGTGTTACTGAGGGGCCCAAATCCAACTCTCCGCCGCTCAAGAGCGAAACGGCGCCGGTTCCAAGCGACGTGGAGCCGTTCGCGACGATTGTGCCCCAATTGCTTCCATACACAGTCGTTCCGCCGCTATACGTGTTTGCTCCGCTCAGGATGAGCTTCCCCGCGCCCTCCTTCCACACGCTGCCGGTGCCGCTGATCACGCCGGAATACGTCTCCGTCATACCAGCCGGAACGGCGAAGATCAGCGCCGCGCCGCTGGCAACGTATATGTTGCCGGCGACAGAGCCGACGTTGGCGGTCCCGTCGCCGATTTCCAAATAGCCGGCGCTGATTGTGACGCCGGCGGGGCAGTCGTTTGATCCTGTAAGTGTGAGGACTCCCCCGTTCGTCTTATTCATGACGGCGCTGCCGGCGAGGACGGAACCGATCGTATCGTCGGCCGTGGCCGGGACGTCGATGTTGGCGCTTGAGTTCGCCAGATTGATTTGTCCTCCTTGAATGTTGTAGTACGCGATCTGGAAGTAGATGTCAGCAGTCGTCACCTGCGAATCGACCGTGACCGTCCCCGCGCGATCCTTAAAATAAGCGGCTGCACCGACCGCGTTCTGCGGGTAAGTCTGCTCGGTGCCGTTATACTGCCAGAGCTGCGTCAAGGTTTGCCAATGACCAGTTCCGCCGAGACCATTGGTCAGACGGTTATTCGAGACGAGTCCGTCGGCGTCCCAATCCCACTCTTGCGACAGTTGGGCGCTGGCGGGTACAACAGTGCGAACCGTGCCGCCGCCGGTGGTCGTGGATTGTGCCACTGCCAGGAATGTCGGCGAGCCCGCGAGCGCGCTGGTGTCCACTCCCGTAAGCGTCCAGCCGCCGGGCCTGAAGCTGGAGCCGGAACCCGCGCCGCCGCCGCTGCCCGAGCTGGAGCCGGAGCCCCCGTCGAAGCCGCTGCCGGTCCCGGAGTAGATGGTGTCGATCTTGTCGGCCGGAACCGCCGCGCCGAGATAGAAATCGACTTGTTGCACGTCGCCCCAAGCCGCCACGTCGTCGGCTGTCAGGGTCACGTGTGTTGGATCATAGGGAACGGGCGTGATAATGAGCTGGCCGATGGTCACCGCGGTCGGCACGTTTCCTTCGGCGCTCGATTCGGCGGCCGTATCGAGGATGGTCACGCTCCCTTGATAAAAGAAATCCCCACCGCGCCAACCGACGCCGGAAGTGCCAATCGTGGCAACCCTGCCAGCATCGGATGAATCGACAGTCCCACGGAGCTTCGTGTCGCCGCGATAGGTGTATTTCACGAGCGTGTCGTACTGCGTCAGGTTGGAGAAGCCGTCCCACGAATTCCAGATCGCGCTCCCGCTGTGGTCACTATTGGCGTGAGAACCGTCGTCGTTGAGGATCACGCCAAGCGCCGTCATTCCCGTCGTCGGGTTTGATGAATCCGTCTTGTGCTGCTGATCGTAGGCGGCCGTGCTGCTGGTGATTCCGCGGCCGGTCCATGAATGATCGCTCGCCTGGCCGGACCGCACCATGTCGTTGACGTCGGAATAGTCGCTCGGCGCAGTCGTCTCGCTTTGATCTGGTGGGGCGACGATCAAATCGTTGTTCATCATGTCGAGCGTGCCGTAATACACCGTCGATCCCGGCGCCGCTTCGTTATTGTCGATCGAGATCGAGCCGAGCATGCTCGTGCGGGCCGTGTCATGGGCGACTGGCGTCTGATCACCGCGGATTTGCACCGAGCCGAACGAACTCGTGGTGCCGTGGATCGTGAGGATCGCTTGCCGAATGAAATCAGCCGTCAAACCGCTGCCCGCACTGACGGTCAAGGTGCCCGCGCCGTCGATCCCGCCGATTTTCTGGTTCGCGCCCGAGACGAGCAGCGTTCCGTCGTTCCACACAGCGACGCGATTATTCGCATCGGCAAGCATCGCGACGGAGCCGCCCAATTCCACGGTTGCTCCATGCGCGACGACTGCGCTCACTCCCACGCCGATCGACGGGCCGGTCGACGAGTCGTTCGGATCGGCTGCAAGGTGAAGAATTCCCGGCGCGTCGACCATAATCTGACTGAATCCGCTAAGCGTGGGAGCGGTGTCGATGTCCAACTCTCCTTCTTTGACATCGAGCGTGGCCGAGGAGTCGAGGGTCAAGCCGCCGAGCACGAGCGTCCCCGAGTCGGCCGTGGCCAGCGTCGCGCCTCCGCCGACCACAATATTGTCGGGCACAGAGCCGGTGTTGCTCGACCCATCACCCAATTGCAGCGTGCCGCCGCTGACGGTGGTGCCGCCGGTGTATGTATTGGCGTTCGTGAGATTCAATGTCCCTGCGCCGATCTTAGTCAGACTCCCGCTGCCGCTGATCACGCCTGAATATGTCGTTGCACCGCTTGGAACGTCAAAGATCAGCGTTCCGCCGTCAACGATATTGCTTGCCACATAGCCGACTGTCGAATCGTCACCAAATTGCAACGCGCCGCCGCTGATCGTGATGGCGCCGGCGGAATAGTTGGAACCCGTAAGAACCGTTGTACCCGTGCCGGCTTTCGTTAAGGCGACGGAGCCCGAGCCGTTATAGATATTTCCTCCGAAGGTCGTGGAGGACGAGTTGTCGGTTCCGACGGTTAACGTCGCAGGGGCTGAGGCCGAATTCGAAATTGACCCTGCGCTGCCTGCCAAATCGCCAAAGCTCGCGTTGTGGCCGTTCAAATCGAACGTGCCGCTGTTGAGAGTCACGCTCGATGAGACTTCAATCGACGTATTCAGTTGAAGCGTTCCAGATTCTATATCGAGGCTCTCGATCGGCGCGTTGCTATTGCCACCGAGGTTCACCGTGTCGTAGCCAGCATCGAGCGCAATCGTCAAATTGGCTTGGCTCATATTGCCGTCGAGCGTGATGCCGCCGCTCCCTGCAAACGTAAAGCTGCCCAAGATGGCTCCGCTGATCGTCACGGGAGCGCTACTGTTGATCAAGGTGCCATATCCGTCGATTGGCGACGCAAGATTTACGCCGTGGAGATCGAGCGTTCCTCCGCTGAGATGGATAGTCGTCGTTGAAGCCAGGGTCTGGTTCAACTGAAACGTGCCCCCGCCAACGTAGACTCCTGAAGGAACATCGATCTGCGAATTCAACTGCACGTGGCCATTGTCCACGTCGAGACCGCCCAGCGACGCAGTGCTGCCGCCGAGAGTCGAGATACTGGCTCCGTCGGCGGAGAAAGTAAGATTCGCTTGGCTGAGGTCGCCGTCGAACCCGATGTTTGCCGCGCTGCCTGCCACGGTGAAGCCGCCATAGACCGGCCCATGGATGTGAGCGGCGCTTCCGCTATTGGTCAGCGTGCCGTATCCGCTGATGGGCGAACTCAGATCAGCTCCGTTGAGATCCAGCGTGCCTCCCCGACAGTAGATCGAGGTATCGCTCGCTAAATGGCCGTTCAACTCGATCGTGCCGCCGTTGGCGCGCACGCCCGAGTTGACGCTTGTATTCATGTTGAAGGCAACGACGCCGGACTCAATGTCGAGACCGGCGATTTCATCGACTGTTGTGCCCGCGGGGAGCAATCCGCCGTTGATGTCCGCCTCTCCGTTTGAGATGACCGACAGATTGGCTTGATGAAGATCGCCGTCGAAGACGATATGGCCTTGCTCGACGGTGACCGAGCCGGCGACCGTGGCAGCCAAGTGCATGCTTGCGCCGCTGTTGATCAGCGTGCCGCTGCCTGTGATCGAGTCGGAGACGGAGATTCCTTGACCGGCGAGGTCAAGCGTCCCGCCATCCAAGCTCACGGTCATGTTGCTGCCGATCGCGTTGCTGCCGCCGAGCTTGAGCGTGCCTGAGACGACGGTGACGCCGTGCAACGTGCTTCCGACGCCGAGGAGCACCCTGTTGCTTGACTTGAACGTCAAGTTGGCGGAACTGAGGTTCCCATCGAGCGTGATGGCGTTGCTTCCGGCGACCATGCCGTTCCCAGATATTGGGCCGTCGACAATTGCGGTCGCGGTGTTGCTGTTTATGAGCGCGCCGCTGCTGGAACCGCTCGTCGGGAACGCTAGGGCGATCGTGGAGTCGAGGTGTTGGCCGTCCAGGTCCAAGGTTCCGTTGTCAGAAATGGTCGTGCCGTCGGCAATGGCTTGTGCGTTGGCGAGCGTGAGCGATCCCCCGTTGATCCAGGTGCCCCCGGTGTATGTATTGCTGCCGCTGAGGATTTCCGAGCCATTGATCTTCAAGGCCAGGGTTCGGCCCGAGCCGCCATTTTGCAGGGTTCCGCCGAATGTGCCGGAACCGTTGGAGGTCAATGCGATGTTCGTCGAACCAACGGAGTTGGTGACCGTTCCCGAACCGGAAAGCGCCCCGATCGTCTCGTTGTGGCCTGCCAAGTCAAGCGATGCCGCGGAGGCGACTGAAACCGCCGAATTCGCGCTCCACGCGCTATCGGTGCCGCCCTTGAGCGACCCAGCCGAGACGGTCGTCGCGCCGGCGTACGTGCTCGATCCCGACAAGGTCAACGCGCCGCTGCCCGTCTTGGTCAAGCTCCCGCTACCGCTGATTGCCCCTGAGAACGTTTGCGTCGAGGAATCGGCGAAGATCAGGGACCCGTTGTCTGCAATATCGCCGCCGACGGACCCATTGATCGAAGTCCCATCTCCCAGTTGCAGCGTTCCAGCGGTGATTGTCGTCACGCCGGTGTAAGAATTCGTGCCGAGCAGGGTCAGCGAGCCGCCGCCGGCGACCGTCAGCGTCGTGCTGCCACCAATGCTCGATGAACTGACGTCGGTAATGGTCAACGCGTGCGATGAGTCGTTTTGAAACAGGAGCGTCGATGGAGTAACGTTGCCCGACACGGTGACGCTCGTGCGCGTCGCGCGATTGTCGAAGATGACGGCGTCGCCGTCGCTGTATAGCACGTTCGCCGGCCCGCCGGAGGTTGAAGACCAGTTGGCCGTTGTCGTGTTCCAATTCGCCGAACCTGCAGTTCCGACCCAGTAAATCGCGCCGTTGGAGACGGTCAGTAATTCCACCGAGGCCGAGTTGGTCAGAGTCAGCGTGTAGGCTTGCCGATTAACAACGACGGTCTCGGAGGTTGCACCGTTAGAGAACACGAAACTGCCGCTAAGTCCTGAAGCGGCCGTGATGAGCTGATAGTTTTGGCCTACCGATAGGCTCGAGCCGAGCGGGGTGATGTTGATCGTGTTAGTCCCGCTGACGGCGGCCGCGCCGGTGGTTGCGAGCAAGTCGGCGTGAGTGCTATTTAGATCGAAATTGAACGTAGCGCCCGAGATTCCGAGCGATGTGCCCGAGAAACTAGATTGATGATTGAACTGGAACGTACCGGTGGCGCCGTCGTTCATGCTGAAGGTTGAACCGGCGTCGAGCGACAGCGTGGCCCCGGCCGTGCCGGTGCCGGTGCTGCCGGCGGAGATCGTGGCTGAGCCGGGATTGGCGGCAAGCGTCGCGCCGCCGGTTACCTCGATGGCCGTGTTGCCGAGCGAGGCATCGCCGGCTAGGACGAGGGAGCCCGTGCTGACGGTCGTCGGACCGTCGTAGACGTTCGCGCCGCTCAAGGTCGCCGTGCCCGCGCCGGACTTGGCGAGGCTCATGTGGCCGGCGTTGCTCGAGGTGATCGGGCCGGCACCGCCAACGAAGGTGTTGTTGCCCGAGGTCAGGGTGACGTTTCCGGAGGCATCGGCGTTGACGCCGAGCGCGATCGATTCCGCGGCGTTGTTGGTGAGATTGTAGCCGCTGCCGGAGCCGGTGATGCTGATGCCCGAGGGGGAATAGAGCGTGCCGCAGCCATAAAGCGTATTATTCCCGCCACCGGCGTTGAGGATGTTCGTGCCGCCTGCGTTGCCGTAGAGCGTGTTGGTTCCCGATTGCGCGTTGAGCGTGTTCAAGCCGCCGCCGTCCTTCAAGATGTTCGTCCCACCTCCATCATTCAAGATGTTCGTCGACGGACTGCCGTTAAGTGTGTTGGTTCCATGACTGCCGTTCAGCGTATTCGTGCCGGACCCGCCGTAGAGAACGTTGGTCCCACCGCCATCGTTGAGGACGTTGGTGTTGGAGCCGCCGTAAAGAGTTTCGTTCCCCGAGCCGCCGTTGAGCGTGTTGTAGCCGCCGCCGGTTCCCACTGACCCGCCTGACCCGTCTCCCGCGCCGTTGAGAATATCGGTCCCACTGCCACCGTTGAGTGTGTTCGTGCCCCCGCCGTCTACGAGCGTGTTCGAGCCAGTCGTGCCATCGAGGATATTAAATCCGGTCGCGCCAAAGAGGGTGTTCGTGCCGCCGCCGTCGATCAAGATGCCGTTGCCGTCCTGCGTAGAGCCGCTGGAGCCGTTTGGGTTGTAAACGTGGCCGGCACCGTGGGCATCGAGGACATTTTGCCCTGAAAGCCCGTCGAGCAAGAAGGTAATCCCAGCACCACCATCGTCGACGACAGCGTTTGCACCACAACCGGTCGGGTCATCGAGGACGAGTTCTATCGAGCCAAGCGAAGAGAAAGCTGAGGTGTCCACATAAAAGAAATTGCCACCGGACGAACTGTCTGCGCCAAATCCACTGCCCATTTCGAGCTTGATCGTCTGAACTGCCGATGCGGAAACAGTTTGGCCGTCCGAGGTCCCGGTTTGGGAGTTAACCGCAACAAGACCTAGCCCATCCTGGCCGACCGAGACACCAAACGAGTCGCCTCCGTAGCCTACGACGTATAAGCAGCTCGCGGCCGAATCGAACCAAAAAGATGCGACATCCATGCGCGGCTCAAGGAATTCGAAGCCGGCGGACCGATAGGGCGGGCGGCCGGAGCGCGTCGTTGGTCGCTTGCGGTGGGAGGAGCGGTGATTTCGATGCCGCGCGCGAACGGCGCGACGCTTCGACTTTTCATCGCCGCGCTCCTTCCGCCCAAGAGTCGCCAATACTTCTGCTACCGCCTCTTTCCACGCCCGTAGAGGAAGCTTCACGTTCGATCGCTCCTGGCCTTGAGAGCGGCAAATGGGTTTCCGGAAACGCTGCCGCACGCGTTCGCTGAAACAGGTTTTGCAGCACTACAGGATGCTGACGGATGAACTGGCGACGATTGCCACAAATAGACGACCCGCTGGCTGCCGGGGGAGCCCCCCACAAATCCAGCGGTTCGTCGGAGTATAGGGATCGCGCGATGAATTGCAAGCAAATTCTTGGGCCACTTTCTAATTCTCTCCAACGCGCTTCAACACCGTGGTTCGCCTGCTCACACGAAACTCATCGCAGTCTCGCGATTCCACGACCGTGAGCGAGCCGTTGAGAGAGCGGTCTCGGTGCCAGAGCTAGAGAGCATTGCCCTTATTTCGACGATCGCCGACACAGTTAGTGCCTATCCGAATACCGCCTGCGGAGAGGGGGACAGTCCCATTTTGTTCCGAAGACTCCACAAAATGGGACAGTCCCCGGCGGAATTCGGATAGGCTCTTATTCCTCGGCGTCGAGTACGCGATAGAGATAGCTGGCAAAACGCTGATTGGACCCCCCGGCGTCTTCCCAGCTATAAGCATGGCGACCGATGTGCCCGAGGCGAATCGTCGTATCGGCGAAGATTTTGAAGCCGGCCTCGCGCGCCCGATGCGAAAACGCAAAATCGTCCCCCAAGTACCACGGTCCCCGTTCGGTCTCGATCACCATCGGCATGAAATAAGGGACGGTGGGCTTTCGCCATTGCTTGTTGCAGATCGGCAAGTTCAATTGCCGCTGGATTGTTTCGTACACTTCGCGCCGCGTGTGCAGAAATCCGGTCGCTGTATACAGGATCTCGATCACGCTTCCCCCCGCGCCGAATAGGATCTCTTTCGTCTCGGGAAACAAACGAGAGGCCAGGGATCGCTGGGATTTTTTGGGATAGATACCCGAAACGAGCGGGAGGTTGTGCGTGCGAAGTTGGTCCACCGCGTCCGGATGAAACGCGACATCCGCGTCGATCCAGAAGAGTTCTTCGAAGTCGCGGGCCAGGGCGTCGGTTGCCGCTTCGTTCCGGCATTGGTCGATATTGGCAAAGCCGCGAATTCGCCAAACGGGATAGCCGCGCCGTTCGAGCTGCACGAGCGACCGCTCACATTCCGGCTCGATTCCGTAGTTCGCCGGCACCAGCACGACGCATTTCGCGCGATCGTTCATCGCTCGTCTCTTCCTGTCGCGGTCCAAGCATTCTGCTAACTTGCCGGAGTATAAGAGCCGTATCGAACGCAAGCAAATCGCTGGCATCTCCTCCGGCAGTCTGCTGGCGAATCTAAGAGCCTATCCGAGAACCGCCTGAGGAGGGGGGGACAGTCCCCTTTTGTTCCCGACCATCGCGGCGATGGTGCCCGCTCCACAAAGGGGACTGTCCTCGGCGGTTCTCGGATAGGCTCTAAGCGAGAGGTCGATCACCCCACTCCCCTCACCAGAATGCGAAGCCCGGCGATTGACTTTGACCGGCGAACGGGTCAATCTAACAGACGGTGGCAATTGGCGAGTGCCTCGGTCCAGGGCCCGCATGGCATCGTCAAGAAATCGTCGACCTCCCGTTCTCGGGCGAGCCGGCCTTCCGCTGGAATCCGAGGCGGCGGCTTATCGGCAGCGATTCAAGGCTGGCTCATTGTCGGCGGGTTGCACCGCGCTCGTTTCAATCGGTTTCATCGCGCGCCCCTTTTTCGCGCGCCAGATAGTTAGCGGCTCATTCAAGGAGAGTTACCTTGGCACGAACATGGAAGCGCGGCTCGCGGCGGCATCGATCTTCAAGGAGCAAGTCCCGCAGGCTCGCGCCCGAACGTCTCGAAGGGCGCTGGATGTTGTCCGCCACCAACATCCTCACCTATCTTAACGACTTGGCCGGCACGGGGGCGAACACCAACGAAACGGCGCTCACCCCGGCGGACGTCAATGCCAGCCAATTTGGCAAGCTGTTCAGCTCGAGCGTCGATGGGCAGGTTTTTGCCCAGCCGCTCTTCATGGCCAACGTCAACATTACGACGGGGGCCAATCAAGGCGTTCACAACGTCGTGTTCGTCGCCACGGCGCACGACAGCCTCTACGCCTTTGACGCCGGCAATGGCGCGGTGCTTTGGCACACGAGCTTTATCAATAACACCAATGCCGGCGTGCTCGACGTCAATCCAAACATCAACGCCAGCACCGTCGTCACATCGGTCCCCAGCGCCGACGTTAACTCGACCGACATCAATCCCGAGGTCGGAGTCATCGCCACCCCAGTGATCGACCCATCGACGGGAACGATCTACTTGACCGCGAAGACCAAGGACGTCGTCAACGGCAACACGAGCGCTCCCGACTACGTGTATCAGTTGTATGCGATCGACATCGAGAACGGGCGCTTGCAGACGTCGATGGGCGGAGGGGTGATGCAGTTTGCCGACACCGTCTACAGCGGCGGAAACTACACCAACACGACTTCGATTTCGGTCGCCGCGACCACGCCGTCGGCCATCGGACAATCGGGGGGCGTCATCAAGTTCAACACGCTCCGGGCGATGGATCGGACCGGCTTGACGCTCTACAGCGGCCAGATTTACATCGGCTTCGCCTCGCACGGCGACAATAATCCGTACCACGGCTGGGTCGTCGCCTTTAATGCCAACAATTTGCAGCTCAACGGGGTTTTCTGCACTACTCCAGGCGATCAGGAGGGCGGCATCTGGCAAAGCGGCGGACGAATCGAGATCGGTTCCAGTGGGGCCTTGTATTTCGAGACCGGCAACGGTGGGTTCGCCGGCGTCACGTTGAATGGAACCAATCCCACTCCGGCCCTAAACTCCAACGGGTTTCCGGTCGACGGCGATTACGGCGATGCCGTGGTGAAACTCGTGGTGGATCCGACGACGACGCCCGCCAGTCCCGGCCAAAACGGTTGGGGCCTCAAGGTGTCGGATTATTTCGCGCCGTCGAATCAGCAGACTCTCGACAATAACGACACTGATATGGCCTCGTCCGGCCTGGTGATTCTGCCGAATTCCCTGGGCGATGCCGCGCATCCCCACTTGCTGCTCGCCCGCGGCAAATCGGGCGTGATCTATTTGATCGACCGAGACAACATGGGCAAGTACAACTCGAGCACCGACCTCGTGGTTCAAGAGTTCACCGACGCCGGCGGTTTCTGGAGTTCGCCGACGCTGTTTCTAACCAACGCCGGCGGAACGACCGCGAATTTCTATGGTACTTACTACGGCGGCGCTTTGCAGCAATGGTCGATCAGCAACGCCGCATTTTCCACGAGCGTGGTGCACACCGGCCCAGACACATACAATTTTCCCGGCGCCACGGGATTCATCTCGGCCAACGGCACGTCCAACGGAATCGTTTGGGAGGTGGAAAAGAACAGCGGTCAACTGCGGGCCTATAGCGCTGCCAACGTGAGCACGGAACTTTATACGAGCAACCAAAACAGCGCCCGCGACTCGATTAGCGGCAACGGCGTCATCAAGTTCAGCGTGCCGATCGTTGACAACGGAGAGGTCTTCGTGGGGACCGGCAACGCGCTCGTGGTCTTCGGCGAATTGACGGCCGTGACGCAGGCCCCCGCGGCCCCGACGAATCTGGCCGCCAGCGCCTTGAGCGCTTCGCAAGTCCAGTTGACTTGGACGCGAAACTCGACGAACGAATCCGGTTTCGACGTCGAACGCTCGACCGACGGCGTCAATTTCGCTCAAGTCGGACTGGGGGACGCCGGCGCGACGGCATTCATCGATTCGAACGGTCTGCAACCGGACACGAAATACTATTATCGCATTCGCGCCATCAATAAGATCGGCAATTCGGCATACTCGAACATCACCAGCACCACGACTTTGTTTGGCATCGTGGGGCTTTGGGCCGATTCCGATGTCGGCGCACCCGGCGCAACTGGCGGCGCCAGCTTCGCCAACAACACCTACACAGTGTCCGGCTCCGGCAACGACATCTTCAACGCCAGCGACAACTTCCACTACATCTATCAGCCGCTCAATGGCGATGGCACGATCATCGCCCAGATCCTCACGCAAGCAAACACCAGCGGCGGGGCCAAGGCGGGCGTGATGATCCGCGCCACGCTCAACGGCAATTCAGCCTTCGCCGACGTGGTGACCACTCCGGCCGACGGAGTGCTGTTTCAGGACCGCACAACGACCGGCGCAGCCGCCGCTACCGTCGGAAGCATTAGCGGGTCCGCGCCCGAATGGGTCATGCTGGTGCGCTCTGGCAATGTGATTACCGGATATGCTTCGGCCAACGGGCAAAGTTTCACGCAACTCGGTTCGACGACGATCAGCATGGCGTCGTCCGTGTTCGTCGGCCTGGCCGTCACCAGCAACAATGACGGAGCGCTTAGCACCGCCACGTTCAACAACGTGCTGGTCGCGCCGCCGCAGACTTACGCAAGCGATCTGAGTTGGACGTCCGCGACCGACGGTGGATCGCTTTCCGTGCAGAAGGACAAAAGCCAAAATGGCAATTCGATCATGCTGGGAGGCATCGCCTATGCCAAGGGCCTGGGAGTTCGCGCGAATTCCGACGTCGTTTACGCCCTCAACGGTCAATACACCAATTTTATCTCCGACATTGGGATCGACGCCGAGGTGGGCAACAGCGGCGCGGCCGATTTTCAGGTCTATGGCGACGGCCATCTCTTGTACGACAGTGGGACTCTCACCGGCGGTGGCACGATCGGGCATATCGTGGTGAACGTCGCCAATGTCAATTCGCTCGACTTGCGCGTTACCGACGGTGCATCTGGCGCTGGCAGCGACCATGCCGATTGGGCCGGCGCCCGCCTGGTCAACGGCCTGCCGGCTGCCCCCAGCAACCTCGCCGCGCAGATTGCCAGCGGCAGCCAGGTGAACCTCACCTGGACGGACAACTCGTCCAACGAAAGCGCCTTCCTGATTCTTCGCGAAGACCCCAACAGCAGCACGTACAACGTGATCGGTTCGGCACCGGCCAAAGCGACCAGTTACATCGACCCGCAGCTCCTGAACGGGAAAACCTATTCGTATGAGGTGGTCGCGTCGAACACCGTGGGAAATTCCGCGGATTCCAACCTGGCGACGGTGTCCGTGCCGACCGTGCCCACCCCGCCCACCAATCTTCACCTGACGCAGTTGACCTCGAGCACGGTCGGCCTGGCCTGGAACATTTCGCCGACGGACAACCAGACCGGGATCCGAATCTATCGCCGCGACACGACCACGAGCCTCTATTCTCTGATCGCGACCCTTCCGGCCACCGCCACTTCCTACACTGACATCGGCTTGCCCCCCGGCTCGCTCCACGACTACGACGTCAATGCGTACAATATCGGCGGCTATTCGGGTCCGGCGTCGATCGAGGTCACGCTGCTGACCGATGCTCCGACCAATCCGGCGGCGGTTTCCGCTAGCGGCCACATCCAATTGAATTGGACGGCGGCGAGCGGCGCGGTCACTTACAACGTCTACCGCGGCACATCCACCGGCGGCGAAAACGCCACGGCGCTGGCAACCGGAATCTCGACCAACTCGTATTCCGACGCGAACGTCGCGATCGGCGCGACGTATTACTATCAAGTGACGGCGGTCGGCGCCGGCGGCGAAAGCGCGCGGTCGAGCGAAGTGCACGCCACGTATCTTGCCCCGGTAGCCACGATCGTCTCGCCGATCCCCAATCCCAGCGTCGTGCCGATTGGTTCGCTGCAAATCGCATTCAATGAGGCAGTATCCGGCTTCACGCGATCTTCACTGTCGCTATCGTATAGCGGCGGCTCGAACCTGCTTACTCCCTCGCAAACGCTCACAACCAGCGACAACACGACGTTCACGCTCAATAACCTTTCATCGCTCACGACGCCGGTCGGCAGTTACACGCTCACGTTCACCGCCGCTGGCTCCGGCGTAATCGATGCGGCCGGGAATATCGCGGCATCGAACGCGAGCATGACGTTCGTCATTACACATGCTCCGCCGCAGGTCACGGCCGTTTACGTCAGCGGCAGCGCCTGGCAGCAGAATTTCTTGAACTACTTGGCCTCGAGCGGCCAGGGAGATGCCCAGTTGGGCTATCGGGTTCAGGCCGGCGCAAACCAGCTTGGCTCTCTTCCCTGGACGAATATCAACATTATTACCGTGCAGTTCACGGAGGATGTGACGATCAATTCGGCGCAAGCCGGGCTGGCGTTAGTCGGTTCGCCCGATCTGCCTTCGCCGCCCGCCTTGAGCGCGGCTTCGTTCAGCTATTCGAGCGCCACCCGGGCCGCCACTTGGATTTATTCTTCCGCGCTGCCGCTCGATAAGTATTTGATCAGCATTCCTTCAGCCGCAGTGACCAACGGCCTGGGCGCCGCGCTCGACGGCGAATGGACCACTTCGACGAGCAGCTATCCTTCGGGTAACGGCACGGCGGGGGGCGACTTCGACTTCCGCTTCAACATTCTCCCCGGCGACGTCGATCAGAATGGCGTCGTCACCGGCGTGGACGGCGGCGATGTTCGCCAGCATTTCCTTCAATTCCCGTCCTCGCCGAGCTATGTCTCGCTTTACGACACGTCAGGCAAGGGAGCGATCACGGGATTGGATTTGCTCGCCGTGCAGAGCGCGCTGCTCACGCAGTTGCCCGCGACCGATCCGACTCCTCCGGGGCAAGGGGGTGGCGGAGGTGATGCGCCAGCGACTAGCGGTTCCGCGGTTGCCTCTGCGGTCGCGAGGTCGCCGATGGTCGTCGCGGCACCGTCCGCGGCCGAGACGAACGCTCCGACGACGACTTTCTCGACGAGCGGACCGCCGAAAACGATTTCACTCGCGAGCGCCCCGATCACCACAAGCCCGATGGTCGCCGCAGCGACCGCGACCGTCAGGGCCGCCCCGTCGCCATCCGTCATTCCCGCCGCACAGCCCGCGAATGCCGTTGTGCACGATCTCTTGTTGGAAGGCTTTGAGGCCAAATCGGGCAACCCCGCGACGAGATTGTCGTCGATTCTAGATAGCGTGACGTCGCTCGACTCGCTGTCGCTTTCGTCGGCGGCGCATCATGGCGGCTGGTTGCTCGCCCACGACTCGCTGTTCGCGGAATTCGATTATGGCGGTCTCCTCTCCACCACAAAACGATCTCCGTCCGGCAGACGAGTGAAATGACTTCGAGCCTATCCGAATGCCGCCGGGGACTGTCCCCCTTTTGCGCGGGCACCATCGCAGCGATGGTCGGCGGAGCAAAACGGGGACTGTCCCCTTTGCCCAGGCGGTTTTTGGATAGGCTCTTCGCGCGGACGAGACGAGATTTAATGGTTTCAGAATTCCCTCCGGTGTAAAGACCACGTGAGTCAACCCATTTCTCGAGCGAGCCGGTCTCCGTGTTTCCAGCGGCGAGGTCGCGCGCTTGGGTGGCCGCGCAGTCGCTCTCTTCAAGCGGCCGTGGTTCGGCTGGTTCTCAGCGCCGCGGCAGTTCTCGCACTGGGCCGGATCGGCGCCGCCGCCGATATCGTCTGGTCGGTCTCCAGCGGCAATTGGAATACGCCGGCGAATTGGACCGGCGGTCATCTGCCCGGCCCAGCAGACAATTCGTATATCGGGAACGGCGAGGCCGCGAACATCACCGGCAATCTTGCTAATCCGACGGTTACGGCGATCTACGTCGGCGGCACGACGGATCAAGGGGGGCCCGTCGGCGGCAATGGCACTCTTAACATGAGTGCCGGGAGCATTGCCGCTTCGAATTGGTTTATCGTCGGCGATCTGGCAGGCACGACGGGCACGTTCAATCTCTCCGGCGGTTCGGTCAATGTCACCAGCGGCGATGTTTTCGACGTCGGCGACTATGGGACAGGCGTTTTCAATTTGAGTGGGACCGGCAGCGTGAGCGTCGCGGGGGGCACGTTGGTCGTCGGTCGCTGGGGAGACGGCACGGCCGCCGCCAGCGGAGCGGTCTCGCAAACCGGCGCCGCAACCAGTGTGGTGGCCAACGAAATGGATATTGGAGCGGTCGGGCGTCAAGGAACCAGCTTGCAGACACAGGCCGTCTACACGCAGAACAACGGCAAAGTCGCGACCAACAACGGTTTCCATGTCGGCCCGATCGCGAACTCGAACGGTTTGTACACCATCCGCAACGGCAGCCTCACGGTCGGCGCTCAAATGGACGTCGGACTCGGCGGGACCGGCGCTTTCGTGCAACAGGGCGGCGCCGTGACCGTGACGGGAAACGGCAACACTTGGCTATATATCGGCACCAATGCCGGCTCGCACGGCTCGTACACGATTTCGGGAGGCTCGCTCAACGTCAACAATCGAATGATCGTCGGCGAGGACGGATTCGGCACGGTGACGCAAACCGGCGCGACGACATCCGTGAACATCGGTCAAGACATCAGTGTCGGCGACCATCTTGGCAGCAGCACGGCGGCCACCCCCGACGCTTATAACATCGGCGCGGGAACGATCACCACCGGCAACGGTTTCCTTTTGGGATGGAGCGGTTACGGCACGGTCAATCAGACGGGCGGCGCCGTGACCGCCAACGGCAACGGCATTCAGTTCGGCGGCAACAACGGAACCGGCCAAGGAATCTACAATTTGTCCGGCGGGACATTGACCGTTTCGCAGGTCTTCCAGGGTGCCGCCGGAGTCGCTGCGCATCAGTTCAATTTCACCGGCGGCACGCTGCAAATCGGCGAGTACAATTTCGGCGACTTGATTCAATCGGCCACGTCCAATCCGAGCGTGCTCGATGTGACTCAGAACGACACGCTGCTCGCCGGGCGCTACATCCTGTCGTCCGGCGCCGCGCTCGTCGACAACGGCCACACGCTCGATATCGCCGGTGATGCCCATGTTGGCGACACCGGCGGCACGGCCAACATGACTCAAAACAGCGGCACGGTCACGATCGATAACGGCTCGTGGCTTTATCTGGGCATGACTGCCGGGTCCAATGGCACGTATAACCTCGCCGGCGGAACGCTCCTTCCCTCCGCCCGCGAAATCGTCGGCAACGACGGACTGGCGACCTTCAACCAATCGGGCGGCAGCAACGTCGTGCCGATGGATATCAGCGTTGCCGACCACATCGGCAACTCCACCGCCGCCCAGCCGGACACCTACAATCTCTCCGGTGGAACGCTCTCGACCAGCGGCACCGGCATTCAATCGGGATTACTGGTCGGATGGAATGGCTATGGATTATTCAATCAGACCGGCGGCACGGCGTCGTTCGGCGGCAACGGCATTCAGCTTTCTGGCAACGGTGGCTTCGGCACTTACGCGCTCAGCGGAGGCACGGTGTCCACCTCGCAAATCTTCGTGAACGGCGGTCAGACGAACAACGCCGGCGGCGGCGGATTCTTCTTGTTCAACGGCGGCACCCTCATGCCCACCGGCAGCTCGACCACGTTCCTGCAAACTCTCACTGGGGCCAAAGTGCAGGCCGGCGGGGCAATCATCGATACCAGCGGATTCAACATCACGGTGGCGCAACCACTGGTCCACGATGTCGCCCTCGGCCCGTCGCTCGACGGCGGCCTGACCAAGGCGGGCGCAGGCACGCTCACCCTCACTGGCGGCAATCTTTATACCGGCCCCACCAAGATCACTGCCGGCACTCTGCAGGTCCTTCCTGGCGCGGCGTCCCAGCCCGGCCTGTTCGAGGGCCGCGTCAATGGTGCTTTCAACACGTACACGCTCAATCCGCAAACGTCGATCCAAACGACCACCCGCTATGCGAACATCGCCGACAACAGCAACGGCAACACCTATCCGGCCACCGCAGGCGCCTGGCAGGACAATACCACGTTCGCTTACACCGGCTACCTCAAAAACAACAGCAACGGAAATGTTACCTGGACGTTCGCCGAGAATTTCGACGACAACGTGCTGTTGCAGATCGATGGCAATGTCGTGCTGAACGACAACCAGCCGACCGTCCCAACTCTGGCGAACTACACGCTCACTCCCGGTCTCCATACGTTCGAGCTGCGGCTCGGACAAGTTGGCGGTGCCGTTGGCCCGTCGAACCAAGGCTGGTTTAACAATGGGCTTGGCCTCGGCGTCGATACGCAAGGGCGCGGGCAGCAGGTTGCGGCCAACTATGTCGCCTTAACTGATCCGGGCAACGGTTCGCTGCTCGTCACCAGTGTACCGGTCTTGCCACCCACCACGCCCGTCGTCATGTCGAGCAACTCGACGCTCGATATTACCGGCGCGAGCATGACGATTGGCTCGCTCGCCGACGCCCCGGGGAGCCCGACCGGGCATCAGGTGCTGTTGGGCAATGCCACGCTCACCACGGGCAACGACAATACGAACACGACTTTTTCGGGCGTCATTTCCGGAACCGGCGGCGCCCTGACGAAGATCGGCGCCGGCATTTTCACTCTCGCCGGCGCGAACGCGTACACTGGCCCGACCGCGGTTAGTAACGGCACGCTCCGCATCGCCGGCTCGCTCGCCGGAGGCGCCGTGACTATCGGCGATCAATCGGCTGGCCACGCCGCGACGCTGACGGGCACCGGCACAATCAACGGCGCGGTCACGGTCAACGGCCCTGGCGCCGCCGGCACGGGGGGCACGATTGCCGGCGCAACCGGCGCAACGCTCCATTTGGCAGGCGGACTGGCGCTCGCGGGCGGCTCGATCTCGACCTTCACGCTCGCCGCCCCCAACGGATCGAGTGATGTTACCCAAGCGATGGTCAACATCACCGGCGGTAGCTTGACCGGCCCGGCGAGCGGCCTCCACACGATCAATCTCTCCGGATCTCCGCAACCGGGCACGTACGATCTGTACGCGTTCACCGGCACGGCGCCATCGCTCGCCGGCTTCACCCTCGGCGCGCAGCCCGCGGGTTTCCGTTACTCACTCAGCCTGCTGAGCAATCAACTCGACCTGATTGCCTCCGAATCTTCCGCTTGGAATTTCGCCGGCAACGGCAATTACGGCGACAACTCGAAATGGGACCAAAGTATTCTTCCCAATGCGGCGGGCCAAACCGCCGCTTTCGGCAACGGAACGACGAACAATATCGGCAGTCCTCCCGTGGTGGCGGCGAACGTCACGATCGACGGCAACTACACCGTTGGCGCCCTGGAGTTCAACAACAATCAGGCGACGACGTTCGACCTCAGCTATGGCGGCGCCGCCACCGGCTTGACGCTGAATGGCAGCGGCTTCGGCGCGACGGTCACGGTTAGCAATTCCAACAACAATCCGACGATCTACACGAATCTCACGCTCGCCGATAGCACGACATTCAACATCGCCGCCAGCAGCAGCCTGACGCTGACTATCGGCGGCGCCGGCGTCGCGCTGACTGAGATCGGCGGAAGCCACACTCTGACGAAAACGGGCGCCGGCACGCTCATCCTCGACCGCACGAGTTCCTACTCGGGATCCACGACGGTCAACGCCGGCGTGCTCACCGTCACCGCGACCGGTGCGCTGGGCGGCGGTCCGCTGATCGTCAATGGCGCCAGCGTCTCGTCGGTAGTGAATCTGAACAACAATCAAACGCTGGCCAGCCTGGCAGGCGCCGTGTCGGGTGGCGGCTCGGCGAGAGTGAATGTCGCGTCAGGCACGACCCTTGGGATCAACGAACCGCCCGGAAGTGTCAGCTACGGCGGATTACTCGCCCTGGCGTCGGGCGGCGCACCCGGCGCCGGGGCCGCGCTGGCGAAGTCCGGCAGCGGCGCTGAGATTCTCACCGCCGCGCCGGTGCTCGGCAACAACACAACCCTGAACGTCAGCGGCGGAACGCTCAAGCTCAACGTCAGTTCTGGTTCGGCCAGCGTCGGAACCGGCGTAACGGCCAACATCACCGGCAGCGGTGTCTTGGAATTGGCTGGTTCGGTCTCGGCCTTGGGCACGGCGACACCGCCCAATCGGGTCGCAATCACCAACAACAGCAACGCCGCGGCCGGCCTGTTGATCTCCGCCGGCAATCAGCAAGTCGGCGGCATCGGCGGCGCGGGCAACACGCAGGTCAGCGCGGGCAGCGATCTCACGGCCGACCACATCATTCAGAATTCGCTGATCATCGGCGGCACGGCCGGATCCCCGGCCCTCGTGACGATTGACGCGTCAGACTCCGGCGGCAATCCGCTGGCCGAGTCGAATGGCTTCGCGCTCGCCAGCTCGATTGAACCCAGCGATCCGTTCGCTGTTGGATCGCTTACTTCCTCGAACTTGGTGGTCAGCGACGGATCAACATTGGGCGATTCGGCACTGCTCGGCAGGACTCCCGGCGGCGGCACTCTCGGCGGCAACACCGCGGTCCCCGAAACCACGACGCTGCTGCTGATGTTGATCGGCCTATCGTGTGTGCTTGGCCGGAGGATCGCCCAAAGACGCCATGCCGGCCGCGACGGGATCTAACGCCTTTTCAGTTTGCGGACACCCGCGCGGTATCGCAGCCGTTCCAGGATGCATCACGGCTGGACAATTGAGAGTTTGATTGCTGGCGAGGATGGCCTAGGCTTTAAGAGCCTATCCGAGAACCGCCGGGGACTGTCCACCATTTGCGCAGTCCTCGGAGCAAAACGGGGACTGTCCCCTTTGCCCAGGCGGTTCTCGGATAGGCTCCAATTGGCAAAGCCTGTTGCCTAGCCAATGGGATTCCACGTAACAACCCGGAGGCGTGCTGGGCAAATTGTCTAGGGTGTCCCGTCGCGAAAACGAAAGGTCCGCAAGATGACTATCGACGAATTGAGGAGAGAGATAGTGTCGTATCGCAAAGCTCTCACCGAAAAGGGCAAGGCAGGTCACATGGTGAGATTCACATCGACCGGTCCTGTTGGCATGCCCCTAATCGACAAACTTGTAGAAGTCATGGAGATGCAGCAGCGACAAATCGACGATCTTCGAGCAAAGATCAATCCAAGAGGCGAAACGGATGGCGCCGACGGCAATAAAGGTCGTCCCATGTCAACAATTGGCGCCGCCTACTGAATTCCGCCCCGATCATCGTCCGCTATTCTCGCACAGCGTTTTTGCCAGCCTCGGGGATAGGCTCTATCGCCGGGGCCATCGCGCCAGCTCCCGTCGCGGCTACGCGGCCGCGCGCGGCAGCCGACAGCGGCGGAGGAGGTGGTTATGGGGGTACGGCCAGCCGGACGAATGAACGCGGCTCGCTGCCATCCGCGCTATTTGAGATCTCCGAAGATCACGTCTTCGGGAACGTCGTGTTCATCGAGGATTTGTAGCGTGGTGGCGGGACCGAGATCGGGATCGGACCAGGAACGCAATGCCCATACGACCTTCTTATCGGGAGTCAGTACGAGCGCCTGTATGGGCGCGGCGGTTTTATCAACCGGACCGTTCCATTGGTTAACCCAGTTGTTGATGAGCGTGTTTCCGTTTGACAGCCGCCACGCGAGCTGCAGGCTCAGCGGCTTGTATTCCGCCAGGTCCGCGCGCGAGACTTTCCACACCGTCTCGTTCTTCCTGCTCACTTCGCGAACGCCGGAGCGATCGACGAGCAAGACGTTTCCGTTTTTCAGAGGCGTCACTCCCCAAACACCTTCGGCTGGAATGGACCACAATTCCTTCCCCGTCGCGTCATATTCGGAGACCTTGCCGAGGTCCATGTGCCCAACCATGAGCGTGCCCGCAGCCGTGAGCCGGGCGTGACGGAACTGGCCATGGACGCTCTTTGCATTCTTCACGGGAATCGGGAATTCCTTTACGGTCTCCTTCGTGTTGATGTTGACCACTTTGACCAGGGCCGGGTTGCCATTTTGAAGAAAGACGACGTGATCCCTGCCAATGGGCTGGGCCGTGTGGATCTCGCACCCCTGCGGAGCATCGTAGTTCCAAAGCACTTTCTTCTCCGGAGAGATCTTCTTCACCGCGAATTGGTGAGCGAGAACCACATCGCCGTTTGAAAGCAGAACGGCGTCGCTGATTTCGCCCTTGCCATCGGGATCGTCGTAGGTCCAGACGATCTGACCCTTCTTCACGATGAACATCTTGCGTTGTTTCGATTCGCCCG
The DNA here is from genome assembly GCA_035939775.1 of Pirellulales bacterium. Taxonomy (NCBI): domain Bacteria; kingdom Pseudomonadati; phylum Planctomycetota; class Planctomycetia; order Pirellulales; species Pirellulales bacterium. The sequence continues at coordinate 36,150 of DASZFO010000100.1, forward strand.
CGTAAAAGAAGTCGTGCTCGGCCAATCCCTTTCCGGGCAAGACGAGCGCGGCGGCTGACACGTCCACGCGGGGCACGGCCTTTTCCGGCGCGGTAGCGATGGTGCGATGGTCGTCGGCCTGCGCGAGTCCGCCGCAACCTGGCAATGGATGCCCGTCTGTTCCAAGCTTATCGCAAGCCCAGAGCAGTCCGAAGGCAAGCAGCCGTTGGTAATCCGGGTCGGCCCCGGTTTTCATATCGTGGCCGAGTGTGGTGCCGAAGACGCGCGCCTTGCCGTAGTGGTTGACCCAGGCGACGATGTGCGTCTTGCCGCTGGACGGGCTCTTGGCGGTCAGCAGCGGCTCGGCGGTGGCCATCAACTTCACCGTGTTGTACAGCTCGTCGCCAGCCGTCTTCCAGTCATCGGGGAAATTCTTGAGGATCGGCTGATCCCTTTCGCCGGCCGCCTTTTCGGTGGAGAACGACCTGTATGGATCGTGGACCCGAGTGTCCATGCCAACCAGCGCGTGCCACTTGGCGTCAGCGATCGCCTCGCGCTGCTTCAGGTCCGGCGCTTTTGGGTCGCGGGGAGGCCGGTAGGTGTGTGCCGAACAGTGAATGAACACGGCCGGCTTGCCCGCCTCGGCCGCCTCGAGCGCACCGTCGTAGTCGCCGTCCTTCCACTTCTCGCCGAAGCAGATGTCGTAGATTACCGCGTCGTAGCCATTAGCGAATTTTGGGTTTTTGAAGATATCGGCCATTTCCTCGGCCGTGGCGACCGGTTTGACGTCGATTTTGACGTTGGCCAGTTCCTCGATTTTTTTCGCCAACACCCGCGGCATCTGCTTGTAGTCGTGGTAGCCGCCGCCGACGAACATGACGACCTTCAGCGGCTCATTCTGCGCCGCGCGAGCTGGCCATGCGGCCGAATTGGAAAACAGCAGGAGAGCCGCGAGAGTCAGAAGGAACTTACTCATCAGAATCTCCGCAAACGTAGTGTCACTTCTCGAAGTGATCCGTCAATACTCTTTCCAATCCGAGGAAATAGGGCGGCCAGTGGCTCTTCCGGGCGCCAACAAGCTGATTGCATTGTAGCTCAGCCGCCGATCAAGCGGCCAGCATCCCGCCCCCTGGGATTTCCGGCCCCGCGTATCTCTTTCTCCGGCTGCACGCGGACGGGGATAATGCGGCTGCAAAACGAGACGCCCAAAACTGACCCGCCGAAGCGCAATCGCCGCTGGTTTCAGTTCAGCCTGACCGACTGACGACAATGCCCGACGACGACGTAGATTGAGCCCCGACAACTCCGGGCCGGAGAATCGATGGCCTCATGGTAGGTTTATGGTAGGTCGGCGACCAAGCGTCGTAGCAAGTCAATACGCCCGGCAGGAATCGAACCTGCAACCTGCGGATTAGAAGTCCGCTGCTCTATCCAATTGAGCTACGGGCGCACGTGCGTCGGTAGTCTGAATTGTGGCCGGAAAGCCCGGCGGAATAAAGGGCAGGGCGATGCCGCTAAGACGAGAACTTGTATTTGTCGCGTAACCCGACCGCGCTATACAGGCCGCAGCCGGCGAGCCGCTGGCGCGAACGAAAACGGCCGCGCCGATGAAGCCGATCGACCGTCCAGACGACCTTCGAGACGGTCTGGCGGCCAGCGTCAGGGCGGCCCCAATTCTGTTGCTTCGAGCAGCCGCAGTGCGCGATAATACCGCCATGGAATCCGAGCCACCCAAAATCATTCCGCCGAAACGCAAGCGCCGCTGGTTTCAGTTCAGCCTAGGCTCGCTGCTGATTTTCGTGATCGCTACCGCCGTATTTTGCGGATGGCTGGGAAAACGAATTGAGCAAAAACGCAAAGAGCGCGAGGCAGCGGAGACGCTTGTCAAGTTTGGCGGCAGCGCGATGTACGACTACGAGAAGGGGACGAATAGCACTCCCCCTGGACCAGATTGGCTCCGAAAGCTGTTCGGCGAGAATCTATTCAGCGAAGTCAGTGCGGTCTATTTCATACGAGTGAGCGTGTCCGATCGTGGACTGACAAATCTCGAAGCGCTGACCCGGCTCCAAAATCTGTCACTTTATGGGTGCAATTTCACCGACGATGGGCTTGCGCACATCAAAGGCTTAACCCAGCTCAAGCATCTGTCGCTTGCTGAAACCAACGTCACCGACGCAGGGCTAGAACATCTCGAGCGATTGGCTGAGTTGCAAAAGCTGCTCTTGGCCGATAGCAACATCAGTGACGCCGGTATAGAGCACCTCAAAGGGTTGACGCAGCTTCAAGAGTTAGACCTCACGGGAACCGACGTTACCGATGCGGGATTGGAAAATCTCAAACGATTGACCAACCTTCAATCACTGGGCCTTGACGGAGCGAATGTCACGGACGCCGGAATAGCCGGCCTTCAGAAGGCGCTACCGAATTGCCAGATCAGCTACATCCATGCAAATGCGCCGCCTCGGCCGATCCGCGGCAAAATGGCATCTGGCCGCGGGAAATGAGCGGCGTCGGATTCCCCGGGCGCAAGCCGGGAACGCCTCAGAATCGCCATGGCCGCTCGTCAGATCACGGTGTCGGCTCTTTGTCCAGGTACGGCTGCTTGGCAGGCTTGAGATGCGCGTCGTCGAGTTTGTCGACGGCCCACAGCAGGCCGCGGGTGACCAGGTCGAGGTAGCGTGGATCGGACACGGTTTCGTTGTTGTGGCCGATCGTAGTCGCGAAGACGCGGGTTTTCTCGTTGTAGATATTGGTCCAGGCGACGATGTTGTCGGCGACTTTTTCCTTGCCGCCGGCGGGTTGGTCGGCTTCCGGAGTTTTTTCATCGGGATTGGCGGCGGCCTTCTTCTTGGGTGGGGATTGCTTGACTATTTGCGTTCCGCGGGCCAGTGCGTGCGCCGTGTCGAGCAGCTTGCCGACCGCGTTGTTGTATAACTCCTCGTGAATCGTCGTCCAATCCTCGAGCCCGCCGACGATCGGGCTCTTCGGGTCGATGAAATGGATTGAGATCGGAAACTGCGCGCCGTGGCCGGTGGTTTGCAGGCCCGTGAACTCGAACCAGGGAGTGACGGCCTTCGGCCAGCCTTCGGTCCGAAAGGCGTGCATTCCGGTGTGCAGCACGACGGCGGGCAGGCCGTCGCGGTGCGGCTTGAGGGCTCGACGAACGACGCCGAGATCGGTCACTCCGCCGCTGCATTCGTCGTGCACCACCACGTCGAAACCATCGGCCCAATTCGGATTGTCGTAGACCGGGTTTGGATGCGTTCGATCGCCGGCCGGATCGTAGGCGATTTTCCACCGGACGTTTGCGCGGGCCGAGATGCCGTTGACGAGGATGTCTTTCTGGTGAGCGAAGTCGTGGAACGCGCCGCCGATCACCAACAGCGCCCTGATGGGCCGGTCGCCAGCGGGCTCGGCGGCATGCGAGCTCACCGGCGCGCCGATCGCCGCGCAGACCGCCGCCAGTGCCAGACAGAATCGGATGGAAAATCGAGTCATTGAAAATCCCCCAGTTACATTTTTAAGCGCCCATCGAAGAACCGTTGGCGGAGGAGGCGGCCCCATCCTGTTCCGCGGACACCCTCACCCCGGCCCTCTCCCGTCGAGGGAGAGGGAGATGCAAGAACCGTCCGCGACGGATGTCCCCGACTCTCCGGTCTCATTACACAACTCGCGTCTTGCCGGGGATCGCTAAGGCGTAAAAGCCGTCGGCGTCGGGAAGCGTCGGGGGCGTGGCTTGGAACGAATACTCCTTGGGCATGACGCTGATCTTCGAACTGATCGCGGAATCCCAGGTCAATTCCTGGCCGGAGTAGGTACACATCCGGCCGAGGATGCCCATCATCGTGCTGTTGGCACCGTATTCGGCCTCGTTGTACGGCTCGCTGCGGCGGATGGCGGCGAATAAGTCGTCGTGCTCGACCTGATAGGCATTCTTGACCTTGGCACCGTGCTTCCACGTGGGCTTCCCCTTGACGTCGATCGTGCCCGAAACAATCGCCGTGCCGTTCGTCCCGTGTGCGTGTTCGGAGACGTTGGTCCAGCAGTCGTTGATCCGGCGGCATTGGCTGTAGACTCGGGAGCCATCGGCGTATTCGAATTCAACGGCGTGATGATCGTAGATTTCGCCGTGGTCCTTGTTTCTGACGCCTTGATGGCCCCCCATGCCGTTGGCCCGAATCGGCAATGCTCGTTTGACCCAGTGGGCCACGTCGATATTGTGGACGTGCTGCTCGACGATGTGATCGCCGCAAGTCCAGACGAAGTCGTACCAATTGCGCATCTGGTACTCCATTTCCGTCAACTCCGGACTTTGCCGGCGAAGGGAATCGCGGGGCATGACCCGGAACAGCGGGACTGCACCACCGTTCCAATAGATGCGCATTGAGAGAATGTCGCCGATCGCGCCGTCGTGCAGCCGCTTGACGGTTTCGATGTAGCCCGCGTCATGGTGCCGTTGCAAGCCGACGCCGACCTTCAGGTCCTTGGCCTTGGCGTCGGCGGCTGTGGCCAGCACGCGCCGAACGCCGACCGCGTCGGTCGCGACCGGCTTTTCCATGAACACGTGCTTGCCCGCCCGGACGGCCGCCTCGAAATGGATCGGCCGGAAGCCGGGGGGAGTGGCCAGCAGCACCACGTCGATTCCGGCGTCGAGCGCCTTTTGATAGGCGTCGAATCCGACGAATCTCCGCTCCTCGGGCACATCGACCCGCTCGGCGTGGCTCTTGCTCAACTGCCTGAAGCTCTGAGCGAGTCGATCGGCGAAGGCGTCCGCCATCGCGACTAACTTGATCGGCCCGGCGGTGCTCAGCGCCTGCTGGCAGGCCCCGGTTCCGCGGCCGCCGCAACCGACCAGGGCGATCTTGATCGTCTCGTCGCCGGCGGCGTGCGCCGAGCGCGCGATGCCCAACGTGCCGGCCAGCGCGCCGCCGGCGGCGAGCATGGACGACGTCGTTAAAAACTCGCGGCGCGTGGCGCTGCGCGAATCGATGGTGCGATCGGTCAATATGTCGCTCATCGGACTTTTTCCAATCTCAAAATAAATGGGTGGAAGAAGGGAACGCTGTAAATCGCTGAGTCGTGGAGGGAGGAAACGCCCGGTCCGCGGCGGCAGAACCAGAGCCGAGAATCACTCGGGCAGGGGGCGGCCTTTCGTTTCCGGCAAGAAGCCCAAGAGCAGGACACCCACTAAGAATAACAAGCTCAGCAAGCTGATTGCAAGCTGCAGATCCAGATTTGGCAGCCCTTTGATCCAGCCCGAAAGCCAGAGCATCGGCGCCGCCAGCAGCCGGCCTCCGTTGAAACAAAAACCGGCCCCCGTCGCCCGTAGATGGGCCGGAAACAACTCGGGAAAGTAAATCGCGAATCCAGCGTGGATGCCCAGCGTGAAAAAGCCGAACAGCGGCAAGATCGCCAGCAATTCGCCGTAGGTCTGCGGCAAATAGCAAGTCGCTGGAACGATCGCCAGCGCGAGGAGCTGCATCAAGGCAAATGCCTTCCGGCGGCCCAAGCGCTCGGCCAGCGGGCCGAAACTAAGCAAACCCAACCCGCCACCGGCCGTTGCGACCACGCCATAAGCGAAGCGGGCCTTATTCTCGGCCTCGCTGATTTCGCTGTGGGAAACGCCGGCCGTTAGCAGCGCTTTTGGATCGATGGCAGGCGCCGTGGCGTGCGAATGCTCGGCAAGGAGATTGCGAAACAGCAATTCGCGGGCAAGGTCCTGACCGGCTACCGTGACGCCCCAAAATGTCGCCAGGCCCACGGCCGCCAGCCCCAAGCCGGCCAACGCGTGCCGCGCCCAGCGCGGATTGGCGAGCAACTCGCGAAAGCTGCCGCGGGGCCGCGCCGCCGCTTCCGCGCGCCGCCAGCTCTCGGGCTCGCGAACGCGGCGGCGAATGAACAGCACCAATAGTGCAGGCGCCAAGCCGATCGCGTAGGCCAACCGCCACTGCGTGCCAACGGCCATCCCCACCAACATCGCCAACCAGGTGCCGAGCACGCTCGTGGCATGGAAGATGCCCGAGGCGCGGGCCCGAGCCCGCTGCGGAAAGACCTCGGCGACGAGCGACGCCGCCACGGCCCATTCGCCGCCGACCCCCATCGCGACGAGGAACCGCAACGCTGCGATCTGCCACACGGAGGTGGCGAAATAGGTGAGCCCTGCGAAGAGCGAATAACAGAGGATCGTCACCGTCAACAGCGGTTTGCGGCCGAACCGATCGGCCAGACTGCCGAAGAGCAGCCCGCCAACGGCGCCGCCCACCAAGAACACCGCCAAAACCAAGTCGCCCAGATATTTGGCCGAGCCGCCGCTCGCCCCCGGGCCGATCAAATCGGCAAGCGCATCGCTTCGAGTGATGTTGAAAACCTGTCCCTCGAACGTGTCGAACACCCAGCCAGCCGAGGCCAGCGCCAGCACCATCCATTGGTAGGTCGAGACGCCGGCGTACCAAGTCCGCGTTTCATCCGGCGCTGAACCCGGCTCGACCACGATTCAATTCTCCTCAAACCCGACGGGCCGGCCCAGCGAGATCGATTCCTCGGCTTTCAGGCACATCGCGACCGACCAGCGGCCGTCTTCGCCCGTGCAGCCGGGGAGCGCGCCCTTTCGGATGGCCTGGGTCACCATTCGCATCTCTTCGACCAGCTCGTAGACCTCGCCCGGCGTGCCGCCGAGCGGCACTTCGACCACCTCTTCCTGCTTGAGCATCTGCAAGCGGAAAGTCGGTTGAAACGTGCGGTCCAGCGCTCCGCTCCACGTGGCCCACAACGCGCCGGTCGTTCCAGTCACTTTAACGATCTGGTGGTGCTCCCAACCGGCGAGCGTCTGCGAGATGACGGCATAGGCCCCGCCGGGAAACGCCATCAGCGCGGAGAAGTTGTCGGTCAGCTCAGGACGATCCGGCTGCCGGCCGATCGCGCGGGCGTAAACGCTGGTCGGATTTCCGGCCGCGGAAAAGCACCATCGCGCGAGATCGAAGAAATGAATCGGTTCCTCGAGCGTCCAATTGCCGACGCGGCGGATGTCGTAGCGCCAGCCCCCCGATCCGAGCCGATAAGGCTGCCGCCATAACTCGATCAGCATGTATTGCGGCTGGCCGACGGCGCCGGCATCGATCAATTCCTTCACCTTGCCCCACAGCGGCGAAAACCGGAATTCGTGACCGACGGCGATCCACCGCCCGCGCGCGGCCGCTAAGTCGATCAGCGCGCTGCAATCGGCCACGCTCAAGGCCATGGGCTTTTCGAGCAGTAGATGCCGGCCGGACTCCAGCACCGCCCGGCCAACCTCATAATGCAGGTCGGATGGCAGCACGACGGACACGACGTCGAACTGCTCTTGGGCCAGCATCTGCCGATAATCGGCGTGCAGCCGGGCACGCGGATGCGCGGCCGCGGCGGCCTGACGATTGACTTCCGAGCGGGCGCAGATTGCCATTAATTCGGCGTCTTCGACGGCCGCGATCGCCCGAGCATGATGCGAGCCCCACGCGCCATAGCCGATCAACCCAAATCGGACTGAAGCCATTTGGCTCCCCTGTTAGACCACAATACGGGCCAGCTTACCGGCCGCGAACTTGACTTGCAAGGAAAAAACCGGTCCTGCATCGGGCCATCGCTTGATATTTATTTTGAAATCGCAATAAATCGGTCGCCGGGCGATCGCGAAAGTGTTGGCTTGCCGACCTTGGTCGTGTATCATGGCGGTTTCCGAACATCATGAAAAAGACCGTCATTAAGCCGACCGCCGTGGCGGACTTGGAATCCACGATGATCCGCGCCGTGCGGACGCGCGGCGCCACCTCGCGCGTCGAGCTGGCCCGCGACTTGTCGCTCGTCGCATCCACCGCCGGGCTGTATGTCGACCGCTTGATCCAGCGCGGTTACCTCGTGGAATCGACGCGAACCACGCGCGGGCTCGGGCGGCCGCCCGTGCTCGTCGAGCTGAATCCGGCGGGGGGACGGTTCATTGGCCTGGACTTCGACGCCCGGCAAATGATGGTCGCCACGGTCGATTTGGCGCAGCAGCCGCAGGAGCAAATCCGCCGCAAGATTCCGGCCCGAGCGGCCGCCGACCGTGTGCTAACCATGATCGAGGACTTGCTCGACGAAGTGTTGGGCTCCCGACGGCGGGACGTGCAGGGAATCGGCCTCGGCGTGCCCGGCAAGATCGATTACCAGCGCGGCGTTTCTTTGCAGTACGATTTTATTCCCGGTTGGCAAAACATCGCGATCGGGCCGCGGATCGCCAAGCGGTTTCGCTTGCCCGTGTTCGTCGAAAACAACGTGCGCTCGATGGCCATCGGAGAATTATGGAGCGGACCGAGGCGCGGGCTGCGCGACTTGGTCTGCCTGGGGATCCGCAGTGGCATCGGCACCGGAATCATTGCCGGCAAGAAACTGCTTGGCGGCGCGAACAACCTCGCGGGCGAAATCGGGCGGTGGGCCTGCCCCGGATTGCCGGCCGGCCGCCGCCGCGCCAGCGTCCTCCGGTCTCCCCATCGCCCGCAAGAGACGATCGAGGACGTCGCGTCGCTGACCGCCATGCTCCAGGCCACCTCGGAACAGCTCGGGCGCGGACGAAAGAGCATTTTGGGTCGGCCGGGCAACACGCCGACGGCCGGCGAACTGGTGGCTGCCGCCAACGAGGACGACGAATTGGCGCTGGCAATCATTCGCGAGGCCGCCCAGATCCACGGCTGGATCGTGCATCAATTGACCCTGCTCTTGGATCCCGAGAGAGTTTTCATCGCCGGACCGCTGATCGAGGCCAGGAACTATATCGAGACCGTGCGCCGCGCCGCGATCAAGCTGGGCAGCACCGTTCGAGAGGACGGCGCCGCCTTGGGGACGCGAATCGTGGCTTCCACGTTAGGGCCCTTTGGCGGCGCGCTGGGCGCCGCGGCCCTGGCATTTCATCATTGGACGCCGCGGCGGTAAGCCCGTCTTTCAAATGGCCACAGACTGCATTCGATCGCCGAACGGGACCACGCTGCCCGCAGTCGGCTTCGGGCTTTGGAAAATCGAGCGCCCCGCCGCCGCGGGCTTGGTGCGCGAAGCGATTCGCGCCGGTTATCGTCATTTCGATAGCGCCTGCGATTACGGCAACGAATCGGAGGTTGGCGAGGGTTTGGCCACCGCGGTGGAAACGGGCTTGTGCCGTCGCGACGATCTGTGGATCACGTCGAAACTATGGAACAACTTTCATCGCCGCGAGCGCGTGCGGCCGGCGCTCGAGCGAACGCTCCGCGATTTGCGGCTGGAATACCTCGATCTCTACTTGATCCACTTTCCCATTGCGCTCGAGTATGTGCCGCCGGAAGTGCGCTACCCACCGGGCTGGTTTGGCGATCCGGACGCCGCGCAGCCGCGGATGGCGCCCGCTCGCGTTCCCCTGGCCGAAACGTGGCAGGGAATGGAAGACGTGCTGAAGGCCGGGTTGGTCCGCAAGATCGGGGTCTGCAATTACAATTGCGCCTTGCTTCGCGACCTGCTGGCCTATGCGTCGATTCGGCCTGCCGTGTTGCAGGTCGAATTGCACCCCTTCCTGGCACAGGAAAAGCTGCTGCGGTTTTGCCGAGAGGAAGGGATCATCGTCACCGGGTTCTCGCCGCTCGGCGCAGCGTCGTACGTGTCGATCGGCATGGCGACGGCGCGCGACTCGGTCCTCGAGCAACCGGCGGTCGTTGACGCGGCGCGGCGGCACGGCAAGACCCCGGCCCAAATCGTCTTGCGGTGGGGAGTTCAACGCGGCACGGCAGTGGTTCCCAAGACGTCGCGGATCGAGCGATTGGCCGAGAACCTCGCGTTGTTCGATTTCGAGTTGTCGGCCGATGAGATGCAGACGGTCGGCGCGCTCGATCGCGGCCGACGGTTCAACGATCCGGGTGTGTTCGGCGAAGCTGCCTTTCACACGTTCATGCCAATTTACGATTAGGTGCGCCTCACAAAACCGCCGGGGACTGTCCCCATTTTGCGCAGTCCGCGAAGCAAAACTGGGGACTGTCCGCTTCTCCCAGGCGGTTTTGTGAGACGCTCAAAGGTTATTTCGATGAGGAGTTCGATGATCCGAAGCGCTTTGCAGGTTGCTCCCGTCGCGGTCGCCGGCCAGCAGTCTTACGATGGCGATCCGTTTCCGCAGGTGCTCGAATGCCAGACGCCCGGCATCGACTTGGAGACCGCCGCGCAGTGGGTGACCGAGCGGAGCGAGCAACTGATCGGCGACGCCGAGCGCTACGGCGCCGTCCTCTTTCGCGGCTTTCCCTTGCGGACCGCCGAGCAATTCGATCGCTTCGTGACGGCCTTCGGCTTGCCGGCCTTCACTTATGAAGATTCGCTCTCGAATGCCGTGCGCGTCAACCGCACGCCACGCGTGTTCACGGCCAATGAGGCGCCCCCGACGGCCGAGATTTTCTTCCACCATGAAATGGCCCAGACGCCCTACTATCCCAGCAAGTTGTTCTTTTTCTGCGAGCATCCGGCCGATTTCGGCGGGGCGACGCCATTGCTCCGATCCGACGTTCTCTGGCAGCGCCTCGCGCAGAGTTGCCCTCATTTCGCCGACGACTGCGCGGCGAAAGGGCTGCGTTATACGAACGTGATGCCGGGTGCGAGCGATCTGGCCTCGGGCATGGGCCGAAGCTGGCAAAACACGCTCAAGGCCGCGACGCCGGAGGCCGCCGAACAGCGGCTTCGCGGCTTGGGTTACTCTTGGGAATGGTTGCCCGACGGTTCGCTGAAAGCGACCACGCCGGTGCTGCCGGCGGTGTACGATCCGCCCGCGGGACGACGCACATTTTTTAACCAATTGATCGCGGCTTTCCGCGGCTGGAAAGATGCCCGGAACGATCCGTCGAAAGCCGTCGCCTTTGGCGACGGTGCCCCGATCGATCGCGACGCGATGAAGGTCGTGATCCAACTCTCGGAAGAGTTGGCGATCGACGTCCCCTGGCAAACGGGCGACGTCGCGCTGGTCGACAACTTCCTCACGATGCACGCCCGCCGCCCCTTCGCCGGCACGCGCAAGATCCTCGCCGCGATGGTCTGAGCGGGCCGGAAGGCAGTGGGCATGAAGCAGTGGGCGGGGTGGCACTGGCCAGCGCAGCCGGCCAGTGCCGAGCCCGACCTCAGCGCTGACCTGATGAATCGCCCTGCCTCGATGGGCGATGGGCGAGACGTAGATTGATTGGCACTCCAGCACTGGCCGACGTTGCTGGCCAGTGCCACACAGCCGCTAACCTTGCAACGGCTGGCCACGGTCGGCGACAATGCGTTAATGCAAACCGAGCCGCAAAAGGCTGCCCCGCTGAAGCACAAGCGTCGCTGGCTTCAATTCAGCCTCCGCTCGCTGCTGATCTTTACGCTCGTTTGCGCGGTCGTGTCCGCTTGGTTGGGGAGCAAGATCGAGCAGAAACGCAAGGAGCGGGAAGCGGTCGAGGCGATTGTCAAATTGGGTGGCAGCGTTCGGTACGACTACGAGGACGGAACCAGCAAGCAACCACCCGGACCATACTGGCTGCGAAACCTATTCGGGGAGAATATCTTCAGCGAAGTCGTTGAGGTGAATCTGCGGGCCGCCAGCAACGTCACGGACGCCGATCTGAAGTACCTCAAAGGGTTCGCTCATCTCCAAAGTCTGAACCTAACGGGGGCCAAAATCACCGACGCGGGATTAGTGAACCTCGAAGGATTGACCGAGTTGCAAGATCTAGTCCTTTATAAAACCAACGTCACTGATGACGGATTGGTTCACTTCAAAGGGTTGGCGCAACTTGAATCATTGAATCTGGAAGGTACTAACGTCAGCGATGTCGGACTGAAAGAACTGAAGGGGTTCACCCGACTTCACGAGCTAATTCTAGATCGCACCAAGATTACCGACGCCGGACTCGTAAACATCAAACCGTTGACCCAGCTAAAAAACCTTTATTTGAGCAAGACCCGAATCACCAACGCCGGATTGGAAAACCTCGATGGGTTGAGTCAACTTGTCGTGCTGGACCTTTGTTACACCAATACAACCGACGCTGGGCTGGCAAAACTCAAAGGGCTGGACAAACTTCGCGGCCTGTTCCTCAACGGAACCAAATTCGGCGACGTTGGAATGAACGATCTCAAGGAGTTCCACCGTCTCACGATGCTGCTTCTGGACGACAATGAAATCACCGACGCCGGACTGGCATTTCTCAAAGGGTTTTCGAGTCTCCGGGTGCTGTACATCGGCAAAACCAAAGTCACCGATGCCGGATTGAATCATCTCAATAATCTGACGCAGCTCCGTAGGCTCGATCTGCATGACACGAACATCACCGACGCCGGATTGGCAAACCTCAAAACCCTAACGCAACTCGTTTTTCTCGACCTGCAGCACACGAACGTCACCGACGCCGGCGTGAAAGACCTTCAGAAGGCATTGCCGAGTTGTCAGATCAAGCACTGAGAATCGACGCGCCCGGCGTCCGGCCGTGGCAAGCGACCGCAGGAGGCATTCGATTTCCATTTCCCTTGATTTCGAGCAAGTGCCGCATTATCATCCGGGAGAAGTCGTTGAATTGGCAAGCGCGGACTTCACGGCAGGAAGATGCGGGCATTTCGGTCGAGGCATCGTGCCGCTCCAGGGCGAGATTCAATACGCGATTGGGAGAGGGCGACCGTCCTGTATTGCCCCGAGGACTTGGCAAGAATGGGAAAGTCCCAGGCGGTGTCGAAACTGATTCTTTTGTTGTTCGCGGTTTTGCCGCTGATCGTCACGGCGGGTTGCGGCCGCGGCGATGCGAATCTGCCGCCGCGGGCGAAGGTCACTGGCTTGGTCACGCTCGACGGCCGGCCGCTGGCGACTGGCATGGTGATGTTCGTGCCCGACGCGGACCGGCAAACGAACGGTCCTCCGGCAGTCGGCGGCATCGACGCGACTGGGCACTACGAACTCACGACCGACCGTCAGTCCTCCGGCGATGGAGCGATTATCGGTTTCCATCGCGTGCGGATCGTGGCCAGTGAGAAGCCGCGCAATTCCATGCAGAGCATGTCTCCTTCGCTGATCCCGCTCAAGTACAACGACGAGGCGAAATCCGGTCTCGCGTTTGAGGTGAAGGCCAACCGGGAAAATGTGTTCGACTTAAAGTTGTCGGCCGAGCCCTAAAATGACTGCGAATTCTAATCCGCGTCAGAGCAATTGCAGGCGAAAGCCGCGTTGGCCGAGGGTTTGTCGTTGTTGCCTCGGCCATTTGTTTCGCGTGCCACGGCGTGCGCCGATCGCCGCGTGCGGCGCGTCCGGCGAGGCAATCGACGAAGAGTTCGCGGCGGACGGCCTCGCGGCGCGGCGGTCCGCCTTCACATTGGTCGAACTCCTGGTGGTGATCGCGATCATCGGGATTTTGATCGGTCTCTTGTTGCCGGCGGTGCAGGCGGCCCGGGAAGCGGCGCGGCGCACCGGGTGCCTGAACCACCTCAAGCAACTCGCGCTGGCCATGCAGAATTATCATACCCAATTCACGCGGTTCCCCGCCGGCGAGACGCATGGCGGCTACTGGCATTGTGACTGGGACGGCCAAATCGGGATGTGGATGACATGCGTGCTGCCGTTTGCCGAGGAGCTGCCCTCGTATAGCATGTTGGACTTCAGAGCCCATCCGCAATGGACGTCACAGAACAACCAGACCGTGATGAAAAAACTGTTCCCGATTTTCCTTTGTCCGAGCGATCCCTACACGGGTTTGACCACGCCGTGGGGACCGCCGGGCGACACCAACGTCGCCCGCATCTGTCATTATTTCGGCGTGGCCGGCTCCAGCGAATTCAGCGCGATGCCTCATCCCAACGGCGCCGTGAATTACGTCGGCGGGGTTCCCTATGGCCATTGCAACGCGAACGACGGCATCTTCTTCAACGACTCGAGCACACGGATCCGCGACATTCGCGACGGCACCAGCAAGACGGCGATGTTCTTCGAAAGCTGGGGGCGTATCTGGGCCGATCATGTCGCCCCGAGCAATCCCCCCCCGGGTTACCCCGACTTCGAATCGAGCCGCGGCATGAATTTGCACACCGTGGTGTATCTCGATTGGACGCCCAACAGCAACCACACCAATCCTTGGAAGACCAACAGCTTTCATCGCGGCGGCGTCCATGCGGCGATGGCCGACGGATCGGTTCGCTTCGTGTCGGACTTGATCGATCTGCGGATCATGAAGGGATTGGCCACGATTCGCGGCGGCGAAACGATCGATGTCACGAAGTTCTGAGATGCGCGGCCGGGCGGGGGACTCGCGCCGCAACGTAAAGCGCCCGCGTTTAGCGGCTCAGCCAAATCAACGGCCAGTGCCGCTGAGTCACGACGATAGCCGCGTTGCCGCCGAAACATTCAACGAGCTAAGATGTAGTCTGCAGTCACGCAAACACCCAAGTCGGATCGTCCGCCGTGTTGAAATACACGGTCGGCACGGCGACGTTGAGCAGCCGCAGATAGAGGCAGAGCTGGGCGCGATGGTGAATCAAATGGTTCACGCACCAGACACGGTAGACCAACGCCCGCGGGCGAGTCACCATCACCTGCTCGCCGTTGCGCATCGTCCAGGGTTGATTGAGCGTCGCCGCGTCAAACCGCGCCACCGCCTCGCGCAGCGCGGCAACGTTCCGATCGAACCGCCCCAGCAATTCCTGGCGATCCTTCAACACCGCGGGCGGTCGCGGGGCGTTGGCGGCGTCGAGTTCGTCTTGGGCGATCGCGACGCGCGTCCAGTCGGGCAGGTCCGCAACATGCAGCGCGAGTTGGCCCAGGCTCATCGACTTTTCGTGCGGCTTCCAATCGTAGCGGTCCTCCGGTAGCCGCTCCAGCACAGGCCGAGTTGCATCCAGCTCGCGATCGAGATCGTAGAATGCGATTTGCTTCGGTGACAATGACGGCTCATTCATTGGGTTTCTCCTTGATTTTTTAGCAACTCCGCGATGATAGGCGATATTTGCTCCCGCAATGTGACTTGAGCATCTCTGTGCTCGGCGGCTAGTTCAAAGTTTTTGCGAAGGATTGCTTCCTCCTTGTCCATTTGCAATTGGTAAACCTGCATCGCAATGCGATGGACATCAACCCATCCAGGCGCACATTGTACGCAGACCCAAGGCGGCCGCGAAATGCCGGCAGGGGAAACCGAGCAAAGTATCGCTGTTCCTGCATTGATTTCGTCCGTGTTTGTTTTCGAAAGATGAGTTGCCTGCCACACCACACGAACGACCCGAGGTTCTCCACACCTTGGACACATCGCAGGAAGTGGTTCGGGGGCCTTCTCCACCATATCAGGCCCGTCGGCCTTCGACGCGGATGGAGGCAATCCGCTTGTTTCTCCGCGAGCCTGAGCCAGCACATTTAGAACCTCGTTACGGACGACCTCAAGCTTCAGCCCGAGTTTCATCAATATCTGCGCGGCGACAGTTTCCTCTTCGCGGAGCAGGCCGAGGAGGAGGTGCTCAGTGCCGACATAGCCGTGTTTCAAATTGCGGGCCTCTTCGAACGCGTATTCGATCACTTTCTTGACCCGCGGCGTTTGAGGCAACTTGCCGATCGTGACGAGGTCGGGTCCGGTTTGAACGAGTTTCGCAATCTGGCGTCGGATCACATTCGGGTCGACGACGAGGTTTTCGAACACTTTGGCAGCCGCGCCACTTCCTACGTTGACGAGGCCCAACAAAATATGCTCAGTGCCGATGTATTCGTGATTGAAGCTCCGGGCTGCGTGACTAGCGAGTTGGATCGCTTTTCTCGCCCGATCTGTGAATCGTTCGTACACGAATTCGCTCCCGTTGCCCGCGCCGGGGGAATTAGATTTCGGAAGAATCCTTGAACATCCCAGCATTGTAGCGGAGGAAGGCGAGAGAATCCGCCGCGTTCAGCCTTCCGGTAGGCGCACCAGCCAGCGAAGATTGCCCGTGTGGACCCGCAAGCTCATCGCTTGGGATTCGGCCCCAGACGGCGCTTCAAGCAGGGAAGGCACAGCGGCCCAATCTTGGCTGCGCGGAATTTCGCCCTGGGGCGCGATAACTTGCCTTCGATTGATGGCAAGAAGCTGAGATCGAAGAGTGAGGCCGCTGCCTGCGAGTCGTCAATTTCAGTCCCGCATGACTTGCACTTGGGCATAGATGCGTGAACGCAGTTTCAAACGGTCGGAGATGGTCCGCTTGTCGCGGCGCGACCGACTCCGATGATGCGAGCGAATAGAAGAGATGCGCCGCCCGCCATTGCAAGTATAGCTCACGAATCGCCAGACGGCTTTTCGATTTACTCAAGTCGAAAGCGACGCATTGCATAGCCGCCGGTCAGAAAGACAACCGTCGCGAGCACCGTGCTTGAGAGTCCCCCGGACCACTCTTGTCCGGTAACGGCGAACAGTGCGCTAATGCCGAGGAGCAGCACTCCGAGGACAGTGGAGACCCAACCCAGCCCGCGCAACAATCGCGCCCCGATCTTTTCCTTTCGCGACGGTTGAGCCGCCGCAGCTAGTTCGGTGGGCAGTTCGTCAAGCGACTGCGCAATCGTGCCGCCGATGCGCTTCGCGATCGCGGCGGCCATTTGCTCGGGATGCGGCCAGACGACGCTGGAAAACACGAAGTCTCCCTGGCTCGTGTACAGAATGTAATTTTGCTGCTCACCCCCCGGCGCGAGATTGTTCGGAACCCGCCATAATCGGATCCCCTTGATTTCGTCCCAGCGGAGCCGGACTTCCCGAATGCCCCACGGGTTCCATAAGAACCATTCGTAAAGGCTGGTGGTGAGATGCAGCCCGTCGCTACTCAGCTCCATTTGCATCCGGCGGCACCGCGCGGCCAGCAAGAACAACCAACTTGCTAAAAGCCCGAGAAAGAGCGCAAGAGCCATAAGCACGGCAGCGACGACAACCGCTCCCGACGATGGCTTGTCCGCCGGCACCGTAACGCGCGCCCAGGCGATGAGAACGGCAATTCCGCCGAGCGGCAGAGCAAACGCAGCGAGGATGCTCGCCCCCACGATCATGCCGATGATTCGGCCCCGCAGCGGCCGGAAAACCGTGGCGGAGTTGGCGGTTGGGGGCGAGGTGTTGCTTTTGTCCAGCATTGATGGGCTCGGTATGTGACGATGATGCTGAGGACGTGTGGCACTGGCCAGCGAAGTCGGCCAGTGCCGGCGTGGGCCACCCTAAGAGCCTATCCGAAAACCGCCGGGGACTGTCCACCTTTTGCGCGGGCACCATCGCCGCGATGGTCGGCGGAGCAAAACGGGGACTGTCCCCTTTGCCCAAGCGGTTTTCGGGTAGGCTCAAAGCTCTATTCGCGTTGTGTTCTTCGTGCGATCCGCGCGGAACCTTTCCGCGACAAAGATTCCTGGGCGATGTGCGCCGCCAACGTGACTGGCAAGTCAGCACTGGCCGACTTCGCTGGCCAGTGCCACACACCGGGCGATCGTGCAAATACGAGCGCGCGTAAATCGGAACTCGCCGAAATCATAGCCGCGTGACCGACGCTCAGCAATGCCGACAGGCTGGGCTTCCTCGCGGCGTTGACGCTTTAACAAAACTCGGGGCCGGCGGTCAAATGGGCGGTCCGGAGTGCCATTCGACTGGCCGCCGAGCTAGAATGCTCGGATGGTCGAACGCCCAATCGAGTTGATGCGATGAACACGATGAAAACGTCAAACCGCGGCTGCTCGAATTGCGGACGAAATCGACTGTCGGTTTTCGACAGACGAACGCGCCAATGGATTAAGGTCTGCCTTCTCACAACAACGGCCCTTTCGCTCGTGAACTCCTCACGTCTTGCAATAGGGTTTGACAAGGCCGCAGACGCGATGCGCAGCGGATATGTTGCTTTCAAGAATAAAGATTTCGATCTGGCCATCAAATGCTACACCGAAGCGATCCAACTCGACCCTATTGACTCGGCGGCGTTCTCGGAGCGGGGATTGTCGAATCTCGAGAAGGGCTACTACGAAAAGGCATTCGCGGATGAAACGGAAGCCATCCGACTTGACCCTAATAATGCCAACGCGTACTCCGCGCGGGGTTCTGTGTATCAGGACAAGGGCAACTTAGATAAGGCCATTGCCGACGAATCTGAGGCGATCCGACTCAACCAAAAGAATGCCTTTGCTTACTGCAACCGAGGTATGGCGTATGCGCATCAGGGCAAATTCGACAAAGCGATCGCTGACGAAACTGAGGCGATCCGGCTCGACCCCCATAAC
The DNA here is from genome assembly GCA_035939775.1 of Pirellulales bacterium. Taxonomy (NCBI): domain Bacteria; kingdom Pseudomonadati; phylum Planctomycetota; class Planctomycetia; order Pirellulales; species Pirellulales bacterium. The sequence goes on from DASZFO010000100.1 coordinate 54,337, forward strand.
GCGGCGGCGTATTCCGCGCGGGGAGCCGCTCACGAGTCGATGAACGAATACGACGAAGCCATCGTCGATCATACGGAGGTGATCCGGCTCGAACCTAATAACGCGCGGGCTTACAACATCCGGGGTTTCGCGTACCATCGCAACGCGGAGCTAGCTAAGACGAATATCAGATTATGATCGGGCGAGCCAGGAACAGGCGAAGGCACAATCAGACTATGATCGAGCCGCACAACTGAATCTCGAATCGAGATCAAAGGCGAAATGAATCATGCGCCCGGCATCTCGCTCGAGCCTATGCCCAATCGGGATTGGAGTCAATTCGGGCGAACAAAGCTCCACGAAACGCAACTCGCCTCCCGATCCGCGAACCGAATCGTCGAGCGATGTCCATGACCGTCGTCATTCTGGTCCTTCGACTCCTCGCCGAAGCCGGCGCACTTTCCGCGCCGCTCCTCGTCTCGCTCTCGCGTCGTCGGGCCACGCAGCCGGAAGCTGTGATGATTCACTCTACTGACGGTCCGATTCAGTCGACCAGCCGGGCCCCGCTCATTTCCAACTTGCTGGCGATCCTGGCATTTTTCTGCTGTCTCTGGGGCCCATTCGAGCTGCCGGGTTTGTCGGAGAGTGCCAACATCAGCCTGGCGGCGCTCGGTCTCGCTGTCGTGATTGCCGGCATGGTAATCATGTTGCGGGCGAGAGCCGCTCTGGGGGACTCTTGGAGTTTCGCCCCAAAGGCCAGCCACGGCACAGGGTTGGCAACGTCCGGTCTCTACGGCCATGTGCGGCACCCCATTTATCTGGGCATGGCGCTCTTGTTTTTCGGGACCGCCGTTGCCTTTGCCAACTGGTTGTCGATCCTATTCGCTCTGCTGCTGATCGTACCGACGCTCGTGTGGCGCGCGCTAGTCGAAGAACGATTGCTAGTGCACGTTTTTGGCGATCAGTACGTTGCCTACCGCCGCCAGACGAAGATGTTCGTTCCTTATCTATTGTGACCCCCGTCACCGGTGTCACCCGGGATTCAAGAACATTGCGACGATCTGGCGGCGGTTCGTCCATCGTGTCCGCGGCAGTGAAGATCGACTCGCCGAGGGCGCGGGCCGTGAAACCCCTTTCGGCAGCGTCTTCGATGAGAAAGGAGATCTCGTTCGCGGTCTGAACTGCTGGGCGACACGGCTGCCGGATTCAGCGGGAAACCGAAAGAGGCACCGGTGGGAGTCGAACCCACGATGGCGGATTTGCAAGCAGAAGCCATCAACGAAATCCGCCGAGAAAAACGATGATTCTCAAATGGGCGCTGCACCTGCCGCAGCAGTTGAAGCAGGCTTGCCGAAAATCATGGCCGCGTGGCCCAATCTTCCCGAACCCATCCGCCGCGCGATGCTCGCCTAAATCGGCTAGGCAAGAGCGGCCCGATGTCGTGCTGCCGTGTCACTTTACGCACAATCTAGCGCTGTAGTGACTAGAATCGAGTGTTTTGCTGGATTCGCCCAGCGGTGTTGGCTCGGCAATTCTTGGTCGTGCGAAATATGCTAGGTTTTCAAAGCGGGTAGGGCAGCGAGATTTCACCGCTCCAATATTTGAGACGATGAAAACGAGGAACTCATGGGCAAGACGATCCTGTTCGGCGTTGTATGGTTTGTTGTCATTTACTTCGTCCTCTGCCTGATCATCGGCGGCGTGGCTGGCTATTCCGCCGGCTCCCACTATCCCGACAGCTCTGAGGCGGGCATCGAGGCGGCGAGAATGGCCGGCTACCGAATAGGGCGCCAATACGGCGTTTTGATTCTTGCCGGCGCCGCGTTGTTGTCCGCCATGGGCAGTGTCGCCGGCGTTTTGCCCGGAACGAAACAGCGCAGTGCCTGACAAGGTTCAGGGGACGGGCGGGAGTGTCGGCCATGCCCCCGTGATTCCCGGCGCGCATTGATGGGTCCCTTTATCATTTCCCCCGTCCGGCGGGTTAGGGAACAGACGGGGGCCGCGACTCTCTTTCTTTCGCCATCGGATCAAGCCAGTTTCATCGCGATTTGCTCGTCAAGAATTTCCCGGACGGTCAGGGCCACGATGACCTTGCCCGTCCGTTTGAAAAACCCTTGAACCTCGCGCGTGGCGTCGGTCGAATAGTCGAACGACACAAAGAATCCTTGGGGCCGATCGGCTCACATCATTGCAGCCTCGAATGAATCAACGTCGGGCCAACATGGCGATCATGCTCGCGGCGGCATTCCACCCGTGGCCGGAGCCGGCTTGATCGGCCAACGCATCGCCGGGCGGGATTCTCAATTCCCACGGTTGCCGCGGCGGGACGCGGGTGGCTGACTTCCAAGGGGCCAATTCATCGGTGGTGTTGTCCCGCGGAATCTACGGCTCGCGCGTTTCGTTTCTGTGATTACTCCGATCACGCAAAGCCACCCCGCACACCCCGATCATCAGGAGGACATATACTGCCATCGCCATTGGAGTAATCCTTCCAACGAATGTTGTCAAGCCAAAACCGTAAGCGCAAAAAACGCCAAATTCAATCCTGCCCACAACCGACATGGGCGGACCCTCACCGCGGCTGTGTTTGCCGCCCCATCGCACCGGCCAAGACGGAAAGAATGCGGATACGAAAAGGACCAAGGCGCTGATTAAAAAGATCGTCGGTAACACCCACATTTTTGTTCGTTTACGTTAGGGTCTAGTTGCAAGCATGGCCGCACGGCGAAGGCGGCGCTCTCGCTTCAACGGTTCATCGCCGCATTATCCCCGACCGCGGGCAGCCGGAGCAAGCGATAGTTCGGCGCGTGATTTCGTGGCCAAAATGGCACGCGGATCGAATTGGGGCTGAGTCGCGTTCTCGATGCTGCCGCCGTTACGCACCAGATCCGAAGAGTTCATTCACGACAATGGCGCGATCGACTCCTCGATGCGCCGCCACGTCCGACAGAATTGAACCGAGTGTGCCGACGCGCAACGGATCGTGGTTGGGGATAGTGACATGATGTTCCCCGCCGACTTGCGTTGTCAATCGGATGTGGGAACCGCGCTGCCGTGTGACCGTGTACCCGTAGCGGGTCAGCGCTTTGATCAGGTCCGACGCCGATAGGTCGCGAGGCAGCTTCACGCCGGCAGCACTTCCTCGTGAACGTAGTGCAGGCGGATTACTTTTGGCCCCAGACCGTTTTCAAAGTGGCAATCGACGGCTTCGCGGATGTTTTGCCGCAGTTCGTCCATCGTGTCCGCGTCAGTGAAGATCGACTCGCCGAGGGCACGGGCAGTAAATCCCCCTTCGGCAGCGTCTTCGATGAGAAAGATGATTTCGTTCACAGCATGAACTGTTGGATGGGACGGCTGCTGGATGCAGCGGGAAACCGAAAGAGGCGCCGGTGGGAGTCGAACCCACGATGGCGGATTTGCAATCCGCTGCCTTAGCCTCTTGGCGACGGCGCCTTGGAAAACGGGTCAAAACTGCCGGGAGACGGAGACACCCTCACCCCGACCCTCTCCCAAAGGGAGAAGGAGACGTCGGTACAGACCCCGCAGTTTCGAGCATCGTTCTACTGGCGATAACTTAGGAAAACATTGAGGTTGGGTCAAGAGAAGCATTCTCGGCGAGCGGGATTGGAGTTTGAGCCGCCGCGATTCGATCTTGCTCTCTGGCGGAACGCGCCGGGCGAATGAAGGGCACCCTCACCCCGGCCCTCTCCCAAAGGGAGAGGGAGACGACGCGGCGGTCCCTGCCGGAATTGCGACGATGATCGCGGGCGACTCGGTCTGTCACGGATAAAGACAGTGGCGGGCGGCAGAAGGTTCTGGGTTGCTGGAAAGGATGCCATGCGCTTTCTCGAAAACTTCTTCCCAGTCAACCTGCGGCGGCAACTGGCACAGCTTGCCACGGAGATCGCCCGCCGCAGTCAGCCCGCGGTGGTTGCCGTGGTCGGCGACCGCGTTCGTCAAATCAGCATCGCCGAGGCTCGCGGATATGTCCGAGCCCGCGCGCGGCGCGTGATCGAAGAGGAAATCGACGAGCTGACGGCGACCGCGCCGGCGATTCGCAATGTGCCGCGCGGGCCGCTCGTCGAGGAGACGCTCGAGCGGATCATCGTGTGGGTGATCGCCGAGAGCGTGAAGAACTCGTCGCGAGCTGGGATGCAGCGGCGCGCGGCGTGACGTCGGCCGGGCGGATGCTCCGAGCTTAGGGCATGCAGTGCATGCCGATTCGATCGCAAACCGATCGGTGAATGCCGGCAAAAAGGGTTCCCTAGTCGGCTGATTCGACGGGTTGGGTGCCATGCCCACGGCCCTGCGTGGGCATGGGGCAGATTTGGCGCACGGCCACTCAAAGCAGTGGCCATGGCACCCGCCAAATCGCATCCGGCGCGGCGTATCTCACCCGTCAATCAGTACGGGATCGCCACTAGCCTTTTCTCCGCGGGCGCGACTACAATGGGATGACCTGCCGATCGTCTTCCCGCCTCGCTCTTCCCGCCGCCGTCCAAGAGAGCCGCGTTATGTTCAACCGATTCGGGTTGTTCGTTGTCGCGCTCACGGCACTCGCCGCGGCGCGACCAGCGGCCGCCACCGAACCGTCGCCAGCAGCAGCCGATTTCTTTGAATCGCAAGTTCGCCCGGTGTTGGCGGCCAATTGTTTCGAGTGTCACGGGCCGAAGAAGCAGGAATCCGATCTCCGGCTCGACAGCCGCGAGGCGATGCTCATCGGCAATTCGGACGGCCCTGTGATCGTGCCGGGCGATGCGGAAAAGAGCCGTCTGGTGAAGGCGATTCGCCGGCAGGGCGAGATCAAGATGCCGCCCAAGACGAAGCTGCCCGGTCCGGCGGTCGAAGCGCTGGCGACGTGGATCCAAGGCGGCGCGCCGTGGCCGGAGCAGAAGCTCGACGCGGCCGCGCCCACGGTCGCCGAAGCGATTGCGGCGGCGGCCAGGCGGCATTGGGCGTTTCAGCCGGTACGAGAACCACCGCTGCCGACCGTGAAGAATGAGGCGTGGGTGAAGAACCCCGTGGATGCGTTCATCCTGGCGCGACTGGAAGCGGCCCATATTGGGCCGGCCCCGCCTGCTAATCGCCGAACGTTGATCCGCCGAGCGACGTTCGATTTGATCGGCCTGCCACCGACGCCCGCCGAGGTCGAGGATTTTGTCCGCGATGCTTCGCCGGACGCCTTCCCCC
>DASZFO010000101.1 GCA_035939775.1 Pirellulales bacterium
CTCGACGCCCTGCCTTCACTGGGCAGCGTCTGCTCCGGCGGGCGATACGACAATCTAGCCGAGTTGTATACGAACCAGAAGCTGCCGGGGATCGGCGCGAGCCTTGGCCTGGATCGGCTCTTGGCCGGAATGGAAGAGCTGGGTATGCTTCCGAAGGGGGCCACGTCGGCCGAAGTATTCATTCCGTTCTTTGACGCCGGGCGGCTCACCGACTATCTGCGATTGGCGGCGCGGTTGCGGAGCGCCGGTTTTCGCGTCGAGTTCTTTCCGGAGCCAAAGAAACTCGGCCAGCAGTTGAAATATGCCGATCGCCGGGGCTTCCGCGTGGCCTTGATCGCGGGTGAGAATGAATTCGCCGCTGGACAGATTCAAATCAAGAATCTCGCGACGTCCCAAACGCAAACGGTGGCGCTCAAGCCAGACGCTGCGGCCCTGATTTGTGAGCTATCGAAACAATTGAAGAGCGGTGAAGACTGACCACCTCCGATCTCCGACCTCTGACCTCTGACCTCTAACATGGCTAATCGCGAGAATCCGTACGAAGCGGCGTTCGAGGAGTATCTCCGCGCACGGCGGATTCCCTATGTCGCCGTGGATGAATCGAAGCGCAGCCTGTTGGGAGACGGATCGCTCAAGAGCCTCGATTTTATCGTCTCGAAGCCGGGCGGGGCGTCCTGGTTGGTGGACGTGAAGGGGAGGCGCTTTCCGACGGCCTCCTGTGAAGGGAAGCAATACTGGAAGAATTGGTCCACCCGCGACGATCTGCGAAGCCTGGCGGCCTGGCAGCGGCTGTTCGGCAACGGCTTCCAGAGCTTGCTCGTGTTCGCGTACGATGTGCTGGGAGAACGTGCGCCGCTGCCGGCCGAGCAATTGTTCGAGTGCCGCGGGGCGCTGTATGGTTTTGTCGCCTTGCGGCTGGAGGACTACGCCTTTCACGCCCGTCCCATCTCGCTCGCCTGGGACACCGTGGCGATGCCAACCGCCCGTTTCCGGCAATTGGCCGTTCCGATTGAAACGCTCTTCTTGGGGCAGCCGCCGGCCGAGCTGACCGCTTAAGCCGCGAGGAGCCAGAGGTCGGAGGTCGGAAGTCGGGACGACAGCGTCGGGGCAGTATGGCGCGCAGTCCTCTGGCTCGCGGTAATCCGATTTGGTAGCCTTCTGCGAAATCATGCGAAGGTTGCTAACCGTCATTGGACTCGATGGAGCGAGTTTTGCGCAAAATAGTGCGGTCGTTGCAAAGCACCGCTCGGTGGCTCGCCGGCGGTTCGCGCGGGCGGGCGATTCGGCTCATTCCGCGGCGGGAGCCGACCGGCGACGTATTGTTGTCGTACATTACGCGCCCGTTCGTTGCCTCCGGCCGCGTCGAGGCCGATGCGCACACGAATGTCTGGGAATGCCGGCAGATCGCCCAAACGTTTCTCGACTTCGGCTACGCGGTCGATGTGATCGATTGGAACAACCTTCGCTTCCGACCGGCAAGACCCTATCGCTTTTTGGTTGACATCGGCGCGAGCCTCGAGCGGCTTGCGCCAATGGTCGGGCCCGATTGCACCAAGATTCTGCACGCCACCGGCAAGCATTGGTTGTTTCAGAACCGGGCCGAGTACGAGCGGCTCGCAGCGCTCATGGCGCGGCGCGGCGTCGCGTTGCAACCGCGGAGAATTGCCCCGGCCGGATCGGGGGTCGAAGCGGCCGATTGCCTCACCGTGCTCGGCAACGAGCTGACGATCGCCACGCTCGCCTACTCCCGCAAGCCCTGCTACCGAATCCCGCTTTCGACCACCGCCGAGTTCCCGTGGGATGATGCCAAGGATTTTGCGGCCTGCCGAAGGCGGTTCGTCTGGTTCGGCTCGAGCGGGATGGTGCACAAAGGGCTCGATCTCGCGCTCGAAGCGTTCGCCGCGACGCCCGATCTGCACCTGACGGTCTGCGGACCGGTCGATCAGGAGCGTGACTTCGCCGATTTCTACCGCCGCGAACTGTACCACGCGCCGAACATCCGCACGGTCGGCTGGGTGGACGTGGCCGGCGACGTGTTCGCGCAAATCGTCCGCTCGAGCGGCGCGATCGTATATCCGTCGTGCTCCGAAGGCTGCGCCGGCTCCGTCGTCACCAGCCTGCACGCGGGACTGGTGCCGATCATCAGCCGGGAATCGGGAGTCGACGTCGGCGACTTCGGCGTGATCCTCCCGCGCTCGACCGTCGCCGACGTTCGGGCCGCGGCAATTGACTTCAGCCGCCGCCCCGGGGACGAGCTTCGCCGCCGCAGCCGGGCGGCCTGGGAATACGCCCGCTCCTATCACACCCGGGCTCGCTTCGCGGCCGAGTTCCGCGCGGTGGTCGAGGACTTGCTCGGCGCAAAGACCACGCGGTTGCCAGCCGCGGCGCGATTGAGTTTCTCGGCCACGGATGAACGCGGATGAATGCAGATCAGCCAAGGAACGGTAGGGTGCGTCAAGTCCGCGCAGACGCAACGGACCCCGCCATAGCGCGCGATTGATGCCGCGTCATGGTGCGTCTGCTCAGAGCCTTGACGCACCCTATGCATTCGCTCAGTTGACCGTACACGGTTCGTCATTCAATACCGCTGCACGCGGCGCATCAGCCAGGCGCCGCAAACGGCGAGAATGGCGTTGCCGATCCAGACCGACCACGCCGGCAGGATGCCGAGCTTCGCCTGATCGACGCCGAGGAACAAGAGCGGATAGTAAATCAGCAGGATCGGCATGAAGCAAGCGAAGAAGCTGGTCAAGAAATCGGAGTTTCGCAGGATGATCCCGGCGGGCGCTCCGAGCAGCACGAAGCAGAGGCAGCTAAACCCATTCGCCCAGCGGCGCGACGGCTCGATCAGCAGGCGGTAGAACCGCACTCGCTCCTCGTCCAGCCGCCTCTCGTCGGCCGCCCATTGGCCCCCCGCCAGCCCGGAGAAATCTCCCGTGGTCAACTGCTCGGAGGCCAGAAGGGCCATTTTTTGCTGGATTTGCGCGATGCGGTCTTGCGAGGCCTTGATCTCGCCGGGCACCTGCGACATCGCCAAGTCGGAAGCTCCCTTGGTGGTGCGGCGGCTCGCTTCGTCCAGCGGCATGACGCGCTCGAACGTTCCCGGAATGAACCCGCCGACGCCTCCCACGTCGATCGTGCCATTGAGACCAACGATCGTCAGCGTGGCGGCCTTCAGGTCGCTCCGCAACTCCGCTTCCTCGCAAGTGATCGTCACGGAGGGGCTGTCGTCGGAGGAGCTGAATGTGAAGGTGGGCCGGATCAGTCTCTTTCCGTCGACGCGCCAGACGTTGATTCCAAACTGCTTGCTGTCGTAGTGGCGCTGAAGCGCGAGCTTGGAATAGACGATCTCCTCGACCGACTCGATCACGACCCGCCGCGCCCCGTCGCGCCCCCAAGAGCAGGCCACGTCGTTGAGCACTACGCAGACCAGGCTGAGCACGAATGCGAACACGAACGTCGGCATGAGGATCACCAACGGCGAAATGCCCATCGCCTTGATCGCCACCACTTCGTTCGTCGACGCCATCCGCCCGTAGACGCTGCACGTGGCGAACAAGATCGTGCCCGGAACGGAAAACCGCAGCGCCTCGGGCAAGACAAAGGGCAAGAGCAGAAGAATCTGCTTCAGCCCCAACCCCTGCGAATACGCCTCTTTCGTAACGCTCACCAGGATCATGAACAGCGTCATCGCGGTCAAAGTGATCAGAAACACCTTGACGATCTCGAACAGCACGTAGCGGGTCAGCACTCGCATCGACCGGCGATACTTTCGTCATTTACCACTAGGCGGCTCGCGCCGGTCGGGTTTCCGTTCGATCGAGCGCCATGGGCACAATCGGGGCCGGCCGCTCGAGCGCCGGTTCGGTCCTGAAGATATCGGTAAGCTGGCGCGACCAGCCTGAGGCGGCCAGTTGCTCCGACATGATCAGAACCGCGAGCGGATAAAGATGCAACATCAGCCGCGTCGTCGAGGTGAGCAACTGATAGCGGAGATGCAATGGGGTGACGACGAGCACGGCCAGATACGCGGCGGCCATGCCGCCGGCCGTCAGCCGCCAGAGCCAGACGTGGGCCGGCAGCCTCCCTCGCCGGAGCAAACAGAGCGCAGCGAATAGGCAGGGCCAGATCAGGTTCCAAAAGCGAACCCTAAAGAATTCTTCGCTCGCGTAAATCAGCACGGGCCAGGGCCGATCGGCCAATTGTTTCAACCATTTCCAATCGAGCGCGGCCGCATACGACGGGTAGTAAGGTGAGTTGGGCATTCCGCGATGCGCCTCGGTGCCCAACGCGATCGCCCCGCCGACGATCGCCACCACGGGCAAGATCGTTGCCGCTCGCGGCCAAAACGAGCGGCTGCGTACAAGAAGCACGATCGCCAGCGAACCTCCGCAGACGGCGATCCACAGCATCCCTTCCGACTTGGTCAACGCCGCCGCCCCCAGCAGCACGCCGGCGCTCGCGGCGCCGCGCCAGCTCGGCCAAGCGAGCCAGCGCGTCAATTCCAACACCCCGCCGAACAGAAATGCCGCCAGCGGCAAATCGGCCGATCCCGAAAACCCGGCCCCCTCGAAGCAGCAGAGGAGGATCGGGGTCTGCAAAAACAACAGCGCTGAGACCGCCACGAAGCCGGGCGAGTCGAACCGTTTTGCCGCACCGGCGTAAATCGAGGCCGCCGCCAGAGCAAAGCCGACGAACAGAAACTTTAGCCCCGGCGCCTCATACGTCTGCTCGGCCCAATCCATCTCCGCTTCCAACAGCGGCAGAAGCAGCGGATAGGTCGGATTGAAGTTGACCCGCGTCACGTCTTGAAAATCTTCGTTGCGGACCGTGCCGGAATCGTATAGCATCCGGGCCTTCAAGGCATAAATGCTCCGCGCATCGTAGCCGGTGAGTTCGCTGCGGGCCGAATGGAGCACCGCCGGAGCTAGCGCAATCCCGAGCGCGATTTTTCCCGCCAGCGGCAAATCCCGCACCCAGGCGAACAGCCGCGGCCGTCGGCGCCGGCGCCACCATCCGATGCCGAGCCAACACCAGGCGGCCAGGCCGGCCTCGGCTACGATCAGAAAGCTCAGATGCGTGATCCGCCCATCGATGGCCAACGGCACGTGCAGCGCGATCCCGACGATGGCCGCTCCCAGCAAATACGCCCAGCCGAGCGAAAGGTCCATTGGATCGCGATCTGGCCCGGAACGCAGCCAGCGCTCGGCCACTGCTCCGATGCCAGTCACCGCGATGAGAAACAGCGCGATCCCGATCCAATGAATCATCGCACGCGCTCCAGGTGGGATCGAGCCAGATCGTATTCATCGAATGTCACGACGTAGTCGATGCGATGGTTTCGGATAAAGTCCTGCTCGTCGATCGATGCGGTGGGCAGCCGCTGCCGCCAAAAATCCAGTTTCCGGTCCTCGGGAATGTCGCGTAACTGGGGCTGAACGTGCCAACTTCCGGCGAGCGCCGTCAACTCCTGCGGCAACATGAAGACGGGCCGTGGATACACCTCGTAGGCAAATCGCAGCGCGGCCGTTTGACCGTGGTACAGAATGCGGGCGTTGGGCGGCAGTTGTTCGCTGACGCGGCGGGCGAAGCATTCGAGATTCGGCACGCTCTGGCCGTTGACATTGTAAGCCGCGGTCCGATACGAATGCTCCTGCGCCTGCCGCTCTTGCGCGAGGTACGACGGGTAGCTTTGCCAAAACCTCAGGACGAACAGAGCCTGCAAGGCGACGAACGCGAAAACCAACCGCTCGCGCCAGCCCCAACGGCTCCAGAGATCGCGAAAATGTCGCCAGACGCCCGGCGCCTGTTGGCCGATCCCGTTGCCATATCCCTCCAGCCGGCGCAACCGCCGCTTCAGCCATTGGCCGTACCCGTCGAAGGTCATCCGCCACATGATGTAGCCGACGATCAGCCCGAAGACCGGATTCCGGACGCTCCGCAAGCTGAGCGCCATCGGCCCGATTTCCCATTGGCTGGGCGCTAGCGTGGCAGCCGCGGTCAGCAGACCGCAAAGCAACATCAGCGCAAAGCCGAGACGATTGATCCACCATCGGGCCCGCGGCGAAAGCATGGCTCGCTCCATCGGATTTCTCTCACGCGGCCAGCGATATCCGGCCGGCGGGCAGGTGATCGACCACGAAGTCGATCTGTTGCTCGGTCAGCTCGGGAAACATGGGAAGGCTCAGGCACTCGTCGGCCCAGGCCTCAGATTCCCGGAGCGAGCGGCCTTGCGGCGCCAAGTTTCGATACGCGCGGAGCCGATGAACGGGGAATGGATAGTGGATTCCGGCCTGCACCTGATGCTGCTCGAGCCATTGCAGCTTGGCCGCTCGGTCCGGGACGCGGACCGCGTATAAGTGATAGACGTGCTCGCTTCCCGCTTCGACCGCGCCGGGGACCACGATATCGCGATGGCCGCGCAACCGCCGATCGTAGGCCGCCGCATGGGTTCGCCGCTGGGAATTCCAACGGGCGAGGTGCTTGAGCTTCACCTGGAGCACCGCCGCCTGAATCGTGTCGAGCCGGCTGTTGAGCGCAACTTCTTCGTGATGATATTTCTTGCGCGAACCCCAATTGCGCATCAGCCGGAGCCGATCGGATAGGGCGGCGTCGGCCGTTGTGATCGCGCCGCCGTCGCCATAGGCCCCGAGGTTCTTGCCCGGATAAAAACTGAACGCGGCGGCATGGCCGAGCGAGCCGGCCGGGCGGCCCTTGTAGACGGCGCCGTGCGCTTGGCAGGCGTCTTCGACGATCACCAGGTCGTGGGCCGCCGCGATCTCGCGGATCTTGTCCATGTCGGCGCAGCGCCCATACAGGTGCACCGGCAGAATGGCGCGCGTCCGCGTCGTGATGGCCGCTTCGATTTGATCCGGATCGATCAGGCCATCCTCGCGCCGCACGTCGCAGAGCACCGGCTTGGCCCCGGCCAGGCTCACTCCCAAGGCGCTGGCCACGAACGTGAACGCGGGCACGATCACTTCGTCCCCCGAGCCGATCTCCAGCGCCCGAAAAATCAGGTGCAGCGCATCGGTGCCGCTGGCCACTCCAACGCAATGTTGCACCCCGCAGAAGTCGGCGAACGCCGCCTCGAATTGCGCGACCGGCGGCCCAAGGATGAAGCACGTCTCATCCAATACGTCCTGCAACGCGGCATTGATCTCTTCGCGAATCGACGCGTACTGAGCCTTGAGGTCGACAAGTGGAATCATGGCATCTGAGGGGATCGGAGGTCGGAGATCGGAGGTCAGAGGTCGTTAGGCCCGCGGCTTGCCGCGGAGTGGCTTACTTTCGTACTTCGTACTTAGCACTTCGTACTTATTATGCGGCTCGCGCGAGGTCGCGCTTCGACGGAGCAACGGGGGTCAAGATCGAACGGTTGCGCATCGACCGCTGCGCCGCCTCGAGCGCGCTCACGACGCGCAGGCCAACCTGGCCGCTGTTGAGCGGCTGGGCCGTGCCTTCGATGCAATCCAGGAAATGCTGGCATTCGGCGTCGAGCGGCTGGGCGGCGTCGATCCTCGGGATCACCACGTCGCCGCTGCGGACCAGCAGGCGGAATGCCCCAAAGCTATCGGCATAAGCCGGGCCGCGCTCGACGTCGACCGATTTGTGATAGATCCGCACTGGCTCGTTCAGGTCCATGTCGTTCCAGACGACCATCTGCCGCTCGCCGACGACCGTGATTTCGCGCACCTTTTGCGGGTTGAGCCAGCTCGCGTGGACGCAGGCCTGCACCTGCTTGGGATAAGCGAAGTTGGCCACGACGACGTCTTCAACGTTGGGATTGAGATACGACGTGCCGCAGGCGGTCACTTGCAGCGGCTCGGAGCCGAGCCAATAGTTGAAGATGCTCACGTCGTGCGACCCCAAGTCCCACAAGGCATTGACGTCCGAGCGAAACGGTCCCAAGTTGGTCCGCGAGGAAAAGATGTAGCGAATGCTCCCCAAGTCCCCGCGGTCGATCAGCCCCTTCACCGCGCGGATGCCGTTGTTGAACAAGAACACGTGGCCGACGCAGAGCACCTGCCGCCGCTCGTCAGCCAGAGCGACCAATTCTTCCGCCTCGTCCAAACGCGCGGCCAGCGGCTTTTCCACGAGGACGTGCTTGCCGGCCAGCAGGGCCGCCTTCGTCAAGGAATAGTGCGTCTCAGTCGGCGTGGCGATCACGACCGCCTCGGCGGCCGGATCGGTGGCCGTAGCCTGCGGATCGCTGCTACAACGAATCGAGGCGGAGATATTGCGCCGCACGGTAGCCAGCCGCGCGTCGGAAAGATCGCAGACCGTGCCGACCCCAGCACGCTGGCTGTTGATGAACGCCCGGACCAGATTCGGTCCCCAATGCCCCAAGCCGATGAAGTTGACCGTTGTCACGCGACTGGCTCCGCTAACAAGTGCGAATTACAGAGTACGTTTCTAACGCCGTAGCCCGAGTCCCAGGAGCACAACCGGCCGCAAGATGTCCCACCAGCCGACAACCGGTTTCATCTTCGTAATGCCGAGCTTCTTGGGGGGGTAGATCTTGGTGCAGGGCACTTCGGCGTGCCGGTAGCCGCAAACGAGCATTTTGTAGAGCAAGTAAACTTCCAGGCCGTACCCATCGAGCCACTTCTGATCGAGTCGGATTCTCGGGTCGTCGAGGCAGGAGAGCCGGACGGCGCGAAATCCGTTCGTCGTTTCGGTAAGCCGCTTGCGAGTTGCCAGGCTCATCAGCCAGGGATGCAGTCGCGTGGCCACTTTGCGATAGGCCGGCATGTCTCCCCCATATCCGCCGCCGCCAAGGAACCGCGAGCCGATCACCAAGTCCTGCTGCTCGGCGCAGATTGGATCGAGTAGTCGCGGAATCTCGGCCGGGTTGTCTTTATTGTTGCCGGCCATGATGACGGCGATCTCGAACCCTTCGCGCCGCGCATATTGCAGACCGCTCCGCAGCGCGCTCCCCACCCCCAGCACCCGCCCGAGCGACAACACCTCAGCCCCGCCGGACCGGGCCACCTCGGCCGTCCGATCGATCGAGCCGTCGTCGACGACCAACAGGCGGTCGACGATGTCGCGCGGCGTGCGCGCGACCACTTGTCCGATCTTCTGCTGCTCGTTGTAAGCAGGCACGATCGCGATGATTCGCCGGCCTTGGTACATTTGGGTCCCTAACGATTTCTGAAACTTCGACCTAGACGTGGCCGACGCTGCTAGCGTCGGATACAGACGCTGGCAGCGTCCGCCACGAGGTCGCTCAGGCCGACATCCGCGCCGCGCACTCCACGAGCGTTTCTTCGTACTTCGCACTTCGCACTTCGTACTGGAGCCCGCACTGCGGGCAACACCGCGTCGGATCGAGCCGACCTCCGCAGGCGCAGGCCCAACCGACAACGCGGGCCGGATTGCCGACCACCATCCGATGCGGCGGAACGTCGCGGGTCACGACCGTGCCAGCCCCGACCATCGCGAAATCGCCAATCGTCACTCCGCACACGACGATCGCCCCGGCCCCCAGGCTCGCCCCGCGGCCGACCGTCGTCGCAACGCGCCAACCGGACGGATCGACATAGCGAGCGGCCACTACCGGCATCCGCGGACTGCGCGGCGTTCGATCGTTGGTGAAAATCACGCCCGGCCCGATGAAGACGTCGTCGGCGATCGTGACTCCGTCCCAGATCATCGCTTGATTCTTGACAGTCACGCGGTCGCCGAGCGTGGCACCCGACTCGATGAAGGCGCCGTCGCCGATGTTGCAATCGCGCCCGACGACGGCCCCGGCCATGACGTGAGCGAAAGCCCAGATGCGCGTCCCCTCTCCGATTTGCGCCGATTCGCAGAGAGCCAATCGGTGAGTAAAGCTGCCCATCCTTGGCGCCCTTGCTCGAAAATGCTCGTGAATTGGGGGAGTTCCCGGCCATGCCCTTGCGCATCGAATCCATGACGCGCACCAGCGGCGGGGAGCGGAATATCTACCCCTTCAGCGCGATTGCCGCAAGGTCAGATTCCATTGCGGCGGAAGGGGTTCCGGAAGATGCGCGACGCATCGCCGCGGCTTGTGGATCCCCGCGTTCACAAGTAGAATTCTTGAATGCAAGCAATCGGTGACACCGCGCACTTTGTAGCGGAATTCGCCGGAATTCCGAGTTCTCACTCGTAAGCAATCCTTCGCCTCATTGGCCGGCAGACCATCATGGAAGCGTTTCACCGCTGGTTCGGCTGGGTACGAATCGCCGCCTTCGCGGTGATCGCCTGGACACTCGGAGCGCAGGCAGTCTTTGCCCAGGCGCCAGGCGCAGCGCAGTCCTATGAAAAGAGCTATGTGGTCCCTTATATTCTGGTGCTATTGGCATGTGCGCTGGGACTGCTGATCGTTTGCCGCTCCTCCAACCGCTCGAGCGAGATCAAACGAACAGACGACGACTGAGCGCGATCATGGCGGACGCTGCCAGCATCCGCGCCGACGCTAGCAGCGTCGGCCACGGTTGCGTGTCGCGGGGCCCAAGCGCG
Source organism: Pirellulales bacterium (assembly GCA_035939775.1). Taxonomy (NCBI): domain Bacteria; kingdom Pseudomonadati; phylum Planctomycetota; class Planctomycetia; order Pirellulales; species Pirellulales bacterium. The sequence continues at coordinate 10,486 of DASZFO010000101.1, forward strand.
ACCTAGCCGACTTCCCGCTTGGCGCGCGATCCGGTTGGCCGATCGAGGAATTTCGGCCGTTTGACGCTGGTCGGCGAACTCGGCCGCGCGGCGCCGAAAAACTCGGCGATCCGCGTGACGACTGCCCGCTGCTCCACGACTCGCAGCTCGGGAAAGATCGGCAGCGCCAGCACCTCGCGCGCCGCCTGCTCCGTCTCGGGCAAGCTCCCCGGCCGGTAGCCGAGCGGCTTGAAGCATTCCTGCTCGTGCAGTCCCAAGGGGTAATAGACCTCCGTGCCGACTTTCGCCGCGGATAGATGGGTGCGCAGGGCATCACGACGGCCGTTCGGCACGCGGACCACGTATTGATTCCAGACATGTCGCCGGTTCGGAGCGACCGCGGGGAGCGTGAGAATCCGATCCAGACCGCATTCGGTCATCAATTCCGTGTAGAACTCCGCATTCGCGCGGCGCAGTTGCGCCCAGCGATTCAGGTGCGGCAACTTGACGTTGAGAATCGCCGCTTGGATCGAATCGAGCCGGCTGTTGATGCCGACCACTTTGTGGTGGTAGCGCGGTTCCATACCGTGCGCCCGCAAGAGCTTTAGTTGGGCCGCCAAGTCGTCGTCTTCGGTCGTCAGCAGGCCTCCATCGCCGAAACCACCCAGGTTTTTGGTCGGATAGAAGCTGAAGCAGCCGATGTCTCCCAGCGCCCCGGCCGATTTGTCGCCCACGCCGGCCCCAATCGATTGGGCCGCGTCTTCGATCAGAGGCAGTTGGTGTGCCGCGGCGACGGTTCGGATGGCGTCCATATCGGCGCATTGACCGAACAGATGCACGGGCACGATGGCCTTGGTCGCTGCGGTGGTCCGCTCGGCGATCAGTTCGGGATTCATGTTGAAGGTGCGCGGCTCGATATCGACGAACACCGGCACCCCGCCGAGCCGCGAGACGGCGCTGGCCGTGGCGAAAAAAGTAAAGCTGGGCACAATCACCTCATCCCCCGGCTGCACGCCAACCGCCATGAGCGCGAGCAGCAGCGCATCGCTTCCCGAGGCGCAGGCGACGGCGTGCTTAGCGCCGGTGAACGCCGCAACGCCCTTTTCCAATTGCTCGCAATCCGGCCCAAGGATAAATCGGCCCGACTCGCAGACGCGGTCGATCGCCGCGCGGATCGCGTCGCGCAGCGGCTCGTACTGCCGTTGCATGTCCAACAGCGGCACGGCCGGGAGGACCGGATCGTGGTGCAGGACGGGGGACTCTTTGGGAGGTAATCCATCCATGGATAACTCCTTCCTGATTGGGAGACGCAATGCCGCGATGACAGCAGCCGGCGGCGGACGTGATTAGGCTGCGAACCTTAAAAGCATCCCCGCGGCACGTCAAGCCCGATCCCACTCGTCATTCTCGCGACGGCGGCTAGAATGGCCGCATGACTGAACCGCTCGTGGGGGTTGTTGAGCTGGGAAAGCGCTTCGGCGAGACGATGGCGCTGGAAGGCGTCAGCTTTCGCGTCGAGGAGGGAGAAATCTTCGGGCTGTTGGGCCCAAACGGCGCGGGGAAGACGACTCTACTCTCGATCCTGGCTTGTCTCTTGGCGCCGAATTCGGGCGAAGCGCGGCTTTTTGGCCGCGCGGCAAGCCCGCGCGATCGGGAGGTGCGGCGGCGGCTGGGCATCGTGCCGCAGGAGCTGGCCCTCTATGGCGATCTTACGGCGCGCGAGAATCTTCTGTTTTTCGGCGGCCTTTACGGGCTGGCCGACGACGTGCTCTGCCGAAAGACTGACGCCGTGCTCGAAGCGATGGGGCTTGCCGATCGGGCCGATGACCGGGTCGATACGTTCTCCGGCGGGATGCAACGGCGGTTGAACCTCGGAGCGGCGCTCGTTCACGATCCGCAGCTCGTGTTGCTCGACGAGCCGACCATCGGCGTCGATCCGCAATCGCGAAACCACATCTTCGAGGAGATCAAGCGGCTCAATGCCCGCGGGGTGACGATCATCTATACGAGCCACTACATGGAAGAGGTCGAGGCCCTCTGCCGTCGAATCGGCATCATCGATCACGGCCGACTGATCGCCTGCGACACCTTGCCATTGCTCCTGCAAAGACTCCAGGGGCAGATTCGCTTTCAGGTCTCCGAAGTCGCGTTGGCTCTTCGCGAGCGTCTGGCTGCGTTAACCGACGCTCACTTTATCGAAGAAGCAGATCATCGAATGGCGCTGGAATGCCGCGATGTAACGGGCACCCTGCTCCGTCTGATCGCTCTACTCAAGGAATTGCAAATCGAATTGACGCATATCGAGACCATCGAACCAAACCTGGAACGCGTATTCCTGCACCTGACCGGCAAGACACTGCGAGATTAGCGTTTGAATTCGAGCCACTAATTCCGGCGGCTTACGCCAGCGGATTACTCCGCCACGAAGACTCGCATTCCCAGCCCCCATTCCCTTCCCCCATGCCCACCTGGATTCTCATCAAAAAAGACTTGCGGCTGAGTTGGCGCGACCGGCGTTCGCTGGTCGTGCTGCTCTTGATGCCACTGTTGTTGGTGCTCGTGTTGGGGCTGTCGCTGGGGGAGGGATTCGGTCAGAAGGCCGATGATCGGCTGCGGATTTCGATCGTCGATCTCGATGCCGGTTACGTCGAGAAAGACCCCGCCAGCAAAGTCGAGACGGCTCGGCGCTGGTCGAAAGTGGTCGAGAACGACCTGGCCCAAACGGCCGGCATTCGCGTCGAGTTGATTGCGAGCGAGCGCGAGGCCAAGGACCTCATCGACCGTGGCCGGCGAGCGGCGGTGCTCGTGTTCGGTCCCAAATTCAGCGAGCAGATCACGCTATGCTCATTTCTGGCCGACGGCGTCAACCCGTTTTATCGCGACGGCGTCAATTTGGAAGCCGTCGATGCCAAGCTGCTGACCGATCCGACGCAAATCACGGCCGCTTCGATCATCGAGCAAGTCGCGCAAGTGACCACGCTGCGAGTCGTCATGCCGTGGATGATCGGCCGGGCGTTCGACAAAGTCGGAAAGGAGCTGGGACCGCTGGTGCAAGCTGGCTTGAAACAGCTTTTTCCCAACTACGACCTGACTGCCACCACCTGGGCCGATCTAACTCGCTCGAAACCTCGCGAAGCCTCTCATGCCGACCACGCGGGCGAGATCAGCACATACCAGCCCCCGGCGAGCACGGGATTGCTCAACCGCGGCGCGGCGCGGTATCAGATTCTCGTGCCCTCGTACCTGGTGATGTTCGCCTATTTCTTGGTCCTCGTGGTGGGCCGGCTGTTTGTCAGCGAACGGCGGCAGGGGACGATGAAACGTCTGCGGGCGGCACCCCTCTCGCGGTGGCAGATTCTCGTCGGCAAGTTTGTTCCCGCCTATTTGCTCTCGATCGTGCAAGGTTTCTTTTTGTTGGCGGCCGGCAAGCTGGTGTTTGCGATGAGCTGGGGACCGCAGCCGCTGTGGCTCGTGCCGGTCGTGCTGACCACGTCACTCTCCGCGATGGGATTGGCGTTGGTCGTGGCCGCGCTCGCCAAGACAGAGTCGCAAGTGGCCGTCTACGGGACGCTGCTGGTGCTAGCGCTCGCCGGCTTGAGCGGCTGCCTGATGGGAGATCGCGAGTTGATGCCGGAGACCATGCGGCAGGTCAGCCTGATCACGCCGCACGCTTGGGCGCTCGACGCCTATCGGCAACTGTTGGCCAATCCGACTGGCCCGAATCTGGCGATCGTCGCCCAGTCTTGCGCCGCTCTGTCGGGTTTCGGCGTCGGCCTGATCTTGCTTGGCTGGTCGCTGCTGCGGTTGGAAGAGGTGAGTTAGCGACGAAACACTAGCCCGATGCGCTAGCGAGGGTGCGGCATCCCGCACCCTCGCTAGCGCATCGGGCTAGTGTAGGTGATAAACAATACAGGTCAGGGCGGCGGCCGCTACCAGTTGAATTCCAAGCCCAACGACATACCGGTGAACATTTGGCCGCCGGCAACGTTGATCGCATTCGGCTGGAATGCGCCGAAGTGCACCTGATCCGGCGCCCGCGCGACGCTGGTCAGCCACATGAAATCGTAAGAGGTTCGCAGCCGCAAATTCGGCCGGATTTGCCAGCCGGCGACAAAGCCCAGTTCGCTCACGGCGGCGGGGCCAGTGTGGAAACCATTTTCTGTGTGCGAGCCCGCGGGAGTCGCCGGACTATCGACGAATCTCAAGCTTGCGTCAACCTCCGCGAAATTGGCGCAGACGGTTGAACCACCGCGGATCCCGACATACCACAAGTCGTGCTTGTAATCCAATTCACTTCCAATGTGGAGCCCGAGCAGATTGTTCGTCGTATGGTTGGCGTAGTCGCCGCCGAAGACTGTTGGGCTGACGTTGTTTTTTCGCGTCGAGAAACTAAATCGCTCGTCGTATTCGGCGTCGTGGATGCCCAGCAGGAAAGTGAAGACGGCCCCGTCTTCGGCCTGGCGTTTCCAAAACCCGTCGGGATCGTAGACGAGGGCGTCTTTGCCGGGCCGCTTCGTCCAGCGGAGATCGAGGCCACCACTGTTGAACTGCGATTTATAATAGAAAAATGCGCCGTCGGCACCGCTAAAACCGGCGAGTCCCAACAGATTCCCAGAGGTCGAAATAGCGCCCGGAACCACGCCAATCAAAGCGAAGCTCCGGTGCCAATCCTCCATCCCGGTAAAGGAGGCTTCGATTGCATGATCCCAGCCGAAGGTGTCGTGACAGCGCCAGAGGCCGATCGTATATCGCGCCCCTTCAGTGATGCCCAGCGAGAGATTCTGCTCGGTGAAGAAATTTCCCAGGGCCACGTCAACAGCGAAGCGAGTATCGCGCAGGGGTCGGTCGTGGTTGAGCACGACAAAATCGGAGTTTACATACCAACGGTCAGGGGCGAACCAGCAGTTCGATGAAATCACCGGCGTGCAGGGCTGCCCTTGTTCGAAGACTTGCTCAGCATCGGCCGGCGTTGTCCCGTCGGGCGTTTGCTCTGGCTGCCCCTCCATCTGTCCGGGCGGAACGGCTTCCGCTCCCGGTTGCTCGGGCGGAATCGCGTCGGTGGCCGGCGGTTCTTCCGGACCGACAGCGGATGTCGATTCGACGCCCGATTCCTCGGGCGCTCCCGCTGGCGAAACGGCGGACATTCCGGTCGGGGAGGGCTCGGCCGCCATCGACGCACCGCCCAGCCAAGCGGTTGCCATCAGGCCGATCGCAATTCGCCAGATCGCAGTTCGGACCACCCTTCGTCTCCTTCAATGCCAGCCGTGCGGTGTGCGGCGCCGCGCCCACTCTGGGCCGGGCGGAGTCAAAAATCCCTAATGGTCATCGGATAGCGCAAGCCTTACGCCATAGGAATAAACGGCAAAACCCGGAAAATCGACAGGGTCAGGCTAACTTATCCAAGCAACGCATTTCGCAAGTTATTGAAAATAAGGCTGTTGCGACATTCACGGGCGCTCACTCGTGCTCGGAATTGGGTGGCAGCTTAATTCTCAGTAAGTTCCGCCTGCAGGATGCGACCGGTCCGGCTCGGACTTCGGCGAGTTCAGTAGAGCCGCAACCCGGACCTATATCAGATTAGGCAACCACCTGAATTTGGCGGCCGCTGTCCAAGCCTGGATTCCGCGGATAGGATATTCAGGGATTCATCTCACCTCAAAAAGGATTTCCAGCCATGACCACCCCTCTGGAATCGCTCGTCGCTGCTGGCACCAAGTTGTGGCTCGATTCGATCGACCCGGATTTGGTCCGTTCCAATCGGGCTCTCGGTGCCAGCGGCGCCACGTCGAACCCGATCATTATCTCCGACCTGATCAAGACGGGCCGGTTCGACGGCCGGCTCGATGAGCTGATCCAGCAGGGACTCGACGATCAGCAGATCGCCTGGCAATTGACCGACAGCTTGGTCCGCGACGCTCAACAAGTCTTTCTACCGTCCTGGGAGGAGACTCGCGGCAACGACGGTTACGTCAGTTTCGAACTGGATCCACTGCTGGAAGACCCGCAAGCCGGCCCGCCGCACAAGGAGCGCGTCGCGCGATATATCGAATTGGGCAAGAAATGGTCGGCAGGGCATCGCAACCGGATGATCAAAGTTCCCGCGACCCCCGCCGGGCTCGAAGCGCTCGAGGAGTTGTGCGCGTCGGGCGTGACCTTGAACGTCACGTTGATCTTTTCGCTGCGGCAATACCGGATCGCGCGCGATAGCATTTGGCGCGGTGCGCAGCGGCGGTCAACGCTCGAGCGGTTCAAGAGCGTATACAGCATCTTTGTCTCGCGAGTCGACGTCTACACGGAAAAGCACGTACCGGGACTCTCGCCGGCGGCCCAAGGCATGGTTGGGATCGTCAACGCCAAGCGAATCTGGGCCGAGAACCGGCAGTTTTGGACCGAGCATCGCACGCCGCTGCAACAGGAGATGATTTTCGCCAGCACGGGCACGAAGAAGCCCGAGGATCCGCCCTGGAAATATGTCGAGGCCTTCGCGGGAAGCGACATCGAAACCAATCCGCCCGCGACGAACGATGCGGTGCAAAAGAGCGGCCGCACGTTCACCCGCCGAATCGATGAGATGCCCGATGCCGCGGTGCTCTCCGAAATGGATCGGCTGGTCGATATCGATCATCTCGAACGGACGCTGATGGAGGAAGGGGTCAAGAAGTTCGCCGATCCGCAAAAGGCGCTGCTGAGCCTTATCGGCGAAAAGCGGGCCGCGCTCGCGCCCGCTGGCCGGTGACGTCTGTTTAATGGCGGCCAAGATGATACGATAATCCGGCGGGCGTCCTTGACACGATGGGCGCCGCTCGACTTGGCCGGCCCAACCATCTTTCTTCGATCTTTCTCCCATGACCATCGATCCCTATTCCATTTGTCCCGGCGGCACCGGCAAGAAAGTGAAATTCTGCTGCTCCGATTTGGTTGCCGACTTGGACAAAATCGAGCGGATGCTGGAAGGCGATCAGCGGATTGCCTGCCTCGACCACATTACCAAGCTGGAAGCGAAATGCCCGCAGCGCGCTTGCCTGATGGCGGTTCGCTCGCTCCTGGAAATCTCACTCGACAAACCGGAGGAGGCGACCGCCACGATCGCCGCCTTCCTGGCAAAGTATCCGGACAATCCGGTCGCGTTGGCCCGCTCGGCGGTCCTGAAATCGCGCCAGGGCGAGCCGCGCGAGGCGATTGTGTCGCTGCTGCGGGCAACCGAGGTGAGTGGCGAAGAAATCGGCACCAACATCTATCAAGCGATCACGGCGGTCGCCATCAACTTGGAAGCGATGGGGTACGTGATTTCCGCGCGTGCGCTGCTGTTGTGGCAATTCAGGATTTCGCGCGGAGAAGACCAACAGCCCGCGCTCGCTTTATACCAGCTTCAAAGCGATCAACGCCTGCCGCTGCTGTTGAGGGAGGAGCCCGACTTGGAGCCGCCGCCGGAGGGCGCGCCGTGGAAGTTCGAATTCGATGTGGCGTATAAAAGCGCCGTTCAAGGCCGCTGGAGCATCGCGGCCGAGAAGTTCGCCGCGCTCGTTCCGCTGGCCGGCCAATCCCCCGCCCTGTGGCGCAATTTGTCGCTGCTGCGCGGCTGGCTTGGCGACTATCCGGGAATGGTCGAGGCCCTGCGCAAGCTGTCGACCCTCGAGGCGCAGCCCGACGACGCGATCGAGGCCGAGGCGCTCGCGCAACTGATCGACGAGAATTCCACCACCGACGCCGTGGAAATCGTGGAGGTGGCTTATGCCGTCGCCAACCAAGCGGATGTCGAAGAGCGGTTTTCCGCAGATCGCCAGATGGAACGGACTCCGTTCGATCCGCGCGCCTGGGAGAGCGACGAAGTGGATGAGGCCCCAAGCCCGCCGCCGCGAGCGTTGTTTCTGTTGCTCGACCGGCCGATTGCCGCGACGGCGGCTGGATTGACTCACGATCAGGCATCGGGAGTCAGCGCCACGGTGTTGCTCTTTGGCCGCCAGACCGACCGGCCCGAGCGGTTGGTCGTTCAGACCGAGCGCGATACGTTGCCGCAGGTGGATTCCCTCCTCAAGCGAATCGCCGGCGACGCACTCGGCGAGCGGACGAGTGATCCCGAAAAGGTGGTTGATCGAATCCCGGCGATTGCCCACGCCTTGCGGATGGATTGGCGATTGCCGCGCGACGCGACTCCCGAGCAGCGCGCGGCCCTGGCGGCGGCCGGGCGCCGCGACAGTATTCTGAACCGATTGCCGAAGCTCCGTCTCAACCGACTCGGGGGCCAAACGCTCGAGCAGGCCGCGACCCTTCCGGCGGGACGGATTCGCGCGTCGGCCTTGATCTTGAACCTCGAATTGCCGCTCGTCCGGGACCGCGATGTCGAGCTTTACAACGACCTGCGCCGCCAACTCGGCTTGCCGGTTCCCGGTCCGATCGATCCGGTCTCGCTGGTCGGCGACGCTCGGTTGCCCGCGGCCCGGCTGCACCGTATGCAAGCAGAGCGTCTGTCGGACAAATTGCTGATCGAATTCTATCGCCGCGCGAGGGTGCTGGGGATTGCCCGGGCCATCGGTAAAATGGCCGCCGAATTGGTGCGCCGGCCGGGGCTTGCCGAGCAGATTGATTTCGCCGAGCCGCACGGCTTGCTGGCGAATCTTTCCGAGACCCTGGACGACGCACTGGTCCACGTCGATCAAGCGCGCGCGATCACTCAAAAGGCGCGGCAATCTTCGGCCCGGTGGGACCTTGAGGAACTGTCGCTTCGCATTCGGTTCCTCGACCTACAGGGGGCCGCGCGGCTGTTCGAGCATCTCCGCAAAGAGCACATTGGAGAGGAAGGAGTCGCCGAGACCTTGGGGCAGATTCTCGTTTCGAACGGATTGGTCGATCCGAGCGGACGGCTGCTCTTGCCCGCCGTCGCCGAAGCTTCGCCGATCGTCGTGCCGGGCGCCGCCGCGATGGGCCGAATCCTAACGCCCGACAGCCAGCCCGCCACCGCCGAGCGCAAACCCGTCCTCTGGACGCCGAATTGAAGTGCGAAGTACGAAGGACAAAGTACGAAAGCGGACGATCCTGCCGCTTCTTTATTCTCCGGCCCAGCGCCCTTCTTCCTTTCGCACTTCGTATTTTGCACTTCGTACTTCGGTAATTCTGCCGTGACTGAAGCCGACGCATTTTGCATGGCTCGCGCGATGGAGTTGGCCCGCCGCGGCGAAGGGTTCGTCGAGCCGAACCCGATGGTCGGCTGCGTCGTCGCGCGCGAGGAGGGAATCGTCGGCGAGGGCTGGCATCGTCAGTTCGGCGCGCCTCACGCCGAGGTCGAGGCGCTTGCCGCCGCGGGACCGCTCGCTCGCGGCGCGACGGCCTACGTGACGCTCGAGCCATGCTGCCATTTCGGCAAGACGCCGCCTTGCACGCAGGCGCTCATCGCGGCGGGAGTTGAGCGCGTGGTCGCCGCGATGCCCGATCCGTTTCCCGCGGTGGCTGGTCGGGGTTTCGCCGAATTGAAGGCTGCTGGAATTCAAATCGACGTTGGGCTGATGGAAGCCGAGGCCCGGCGACTGAACGCTCCATATCTAAAGCGTGTTGCCACCGGCCGGCCCTGGATCATCGCCAAATGGGCCATGACGCTCGATGGCAAGATTGCCACCCATTCCGGCGATAGCCGCTGGATTTCCGGCCCGCAAGCCCGCGAGATCGTCCATCGGCTGCGCGGCCGGGTTGATGCGATTCTCGTGGGGCGCGGGACCGCGGTGGCCGACGATCCGCTGCTGACGGCCCGGCCGCCGGGACCACGGACGGCCGCGCGGATCGTGCTCGACGGACGCGCGGCGCTCAGTTTGGATAGCCAACTGGTTCGCACCGCGCGAGAGACGCCGCTGGTGATTGTCGCCGGCCCCGACGCGGCAGACGCCGATCGTTCACGATTGACCGGCGCCGGCTGCGAAGTTCTCGTTTGCGACGGCCAGAGCCCCGAGACGCGGCTTGGCCAATTGCTCGACGAACTCGGGCGGAGGCAAATGACCAACGTGCTTGTCGAAGGCGGCGGCCGCTTGCTCGGCAGCTTGTTCGATGTCCGTGCAATCGACGAGGTGCACGTGTTCATCGCCCCGAAACTCTGCGGCGGCGAGTCGGCGTTAGGACCGATCGGCGGCAGCGGCATCGAGCGCATTGCCGAGGCCTTGCATCTCGAAGAAATGGACGTCCAGCACGTGGGCGCCGATCTTTACCTCGCGGGACGTTTGGCGGCAGCGTCGAGCGCGCAATAGCGAACGTAGGGTGCGTCAAGTCCGCGCTGACGCACCGGAACTATCGGCAGCGTTAAGTTTCCGCCGCCGCGGTGCGTCTGCGCCGAGCCTTGACGCACCCTACAGCTACACGCCTAGCTCTTCAGCTTGATCGGGAGTTGATCGATCTTGGCCGCCAGGATGAAATCGTTCTCCGAGAGCCCGCCGATCGCGTGAGTCGAAAGTTCGATCGACAGGTTGCGATATCCTTCCAAGTGCAGGTCGGGATGGTGTTGCTCCTCTTCCGCGAGGCGGGCGACTTCGTTAACGAAGTCGATGCCGGCCATGAAATTCTTGACGACCCAGTCCTTGCGGATTTGATTCCCATCGTCCGTGATCCGCCAACCGGAGAGTTGATCGAGCTGCTCCCTCGCCTCGGATCGCGAGTATTTCGCAACCCCTCCCTCGCACGATACGCACTTCTTAGCGACCAATCGATCCAATGTTTGAGTTTCCATGACAGATGCTCCTTGAAGTGGCCTGCGGATAACTGCACCCATTATATTCAATCGCCGCCCGATGCGATCTTGCCTCTTTGGCCTATTTCCGCGCAATCCGACTGGCATTGTTTTGCTGGCGCGCCGTCGCTATGATCCGGCCCCACAGCAGTTTCAAATCGAAGGGGAGTCGGATTGGGCGATGGAATCCTCTGTCGGCCTCGTGTTTCGCGCGCTCGTGATGCTGGCTTGCCTGGCGGTGGTGCCGCTGGTGGCGATGTATGGCAAATATGTGCCCGACTTCGCCCAGGCTGTAATGGAAGCCTACAAGTCCCGCACGCAAGCCAAGGCGGTCGCCAATCCGCAAGCGGCGGCCGACGACGCACCGCCATTTGCCGGCGCGCCGATCCGCGCCAACAATAGCCCGACTCCGCCGCTGAGCGGTCGAGGGCCATCGGCGGCCGCTCCCGCCCCTTGGACTGATTCCGGTCAGGCGGCTCGGCCGCTATCTGAATTTCGACAGCCAGGCGCGCCAGACCAGAGCGCCGGTTTCAAACAAGCCAGCTTCGACGCTCCATTGACCGGACATCCGGGCGAGGCCGCCGGCGATATCGCTCGTCGAAACGAAGCTCCGCCAGCAGTGCCTGGCAATCTGCAAACCGCCGGCGCGCCCGGCGAGAATCAGTCCGACTGCACGACTCAGTTTCGCCGAATGGAGCAGCGATTGCGTGAACTCGGGGCCACCTATTATCTTCTGGAGACATGGGGTTCCAGCGGCGATCGCTACCGATTCTTCTGCAAAATGGCACTCGCGGGCAACGCCGACAACAACCGTAACCGTATCTTTCAGGCCACCGCCGCCGATCCGCTCCGCGCGATGCGCGACGTGCTGGATCAGGTCGAAGAATGGCACTCCGGCCGCCAGCCCTGACCGGAGGAGATCGGAGGTTAGAGGTCGGAGATCAGAAGTCGGGGATCGGAGGCCGGATGTCTCGCGTTGGCCGGTTCGCTTGCGAACCGAGGTGCGCGCGCATGGCGGCCGAGCGTCGCGTCTGGCTTCCGACCTCCGATCTCCGACTTCCGACCTCAGACAGATCTGCTGACCGCCATCCGTAAGTCGGAACAAGGGGGCTTGCCAACTGGGCCGGCTTTGGCTTTACTTTTGGGCACGGAACGACTTGCGATCATTCTGGTTCGGCAGAATCCAAGTGGCGTTTCGGCGGTGCTCGGGGTATAACGATTCACTTTCCAGGCCGGGCGAGCCTTTTCCAATCAACCCTTTGATCACTTCCATGCAAGTTGGCTTTCGCACCGCTGGACGAAAACAGCGCAGCCTCTGCCCGGTTCGAAAATCGGGCCTTGCTGCCAGATCGCGACGCGGCATCGGCTTTGCTCGCATCTGGCAATTCCGTCCGCAAGAAACATCCGGGCCTTTGGCGATCGCCGGACCGTTGGCGCGCGACAAGCGGCTCGCCCGCGTCGAGGCTACTTTGTTCCTCGCCCGCGAGCCGTTGGCCAGCCGAAAAATTGCTCAGCTCGCCAGCTTGGCGGACGGCACCGAAGCGCGTACATTGGTTCGCCGGTTGAATCAACTTTACGATCAAGGGGGAAGCGCGTTTCGCGTCGAGGAACTGGCCGGCGGGTTTCAATTGCTGACCCGTCCGGCGTTCGGTCCTTGGTTGCGGCGATTGTTGCAGACGCCGGTTGAAACGCGGCTCTCGCCACCGGCGATGGAAACTTTGGCGGTGGTCGCGTATCGTCAGCCGGTCTTGCGGGCCCAGATCGAGGAGATTCGCGGCGTGCAATGCGGCGACATTTTGCGGCAGTTGATGGACCGCGATCTGGTCCGGATCACGAGCCGGTCGGACGACTTGGGACGGCCGCTGTTGTATGGAACGACAAAACGATTTCTCCAAATCTTTGGACTGCGACATTTAGATGAACTGCCGTTGGCCGCGGATTTGCGGCGCTGCGGCGATGCCAACCCCGCGATGACCGCGACTGCGGCCGCTTCGCCTGCCATCGACGGATCGCCGAATGCAGCCCAAGCCGAATCAATTGCCCTGACCACCGATCCGATTTCCAGATAAGCAATGCAGGAGGGACTTTCAGTGACGATCGCAAATCGCTTCGAGACTTCGACCGATGAGATGGCCGGCGAGCGCTTCTGGGTGCTCGATGAAGTGGCGGGCCGCGCGAGCCTGGCTTCCTTCCTCGTCGCCGCCAAGAGTGAAGACGAAGATGCCGACCTGGAAGACGACGAGGAAGAGGAGGAAGACGATCTCGAAGACGACGAGGACGATGTCGATGACGACGAGGACGACGATTTCATCGACGAGGAGTGGGAAGAAGTCGATGACGACGAGGAAGAGGACGAGGAAGAGGAGGCTGAAGAGGAAGACGACTGGGACGACGAGGACGACGACTGGGACGATGACGATGACGACGAGGAGGAAGAGGACTGGGAGGACGACGAGTAGGGAATGACGAATGTCGAATGTCGAAAGTGGTCCGTCGTCAGTTGTGCTTAGCAACTGACGAAGCACAACTGACAATTGACAAATCGAGCTTCGTCATTAGTCATTAGACGTTGGCGTTCAGTCCTTCAGATGAAAGAGCCTCTTGAGCGCTTCCAGCAATCCATGCGGGTGGCCGTGGCGCGATTCGTCGCGGATCCGCTCCAGCGGCGGATGCAGCATCTTGTTCACGTAGCGCTCGAATGAGCGGCGGATTTCTTCGCGCTGCGGCTCCTCTAGGTTCGGCAGCTTGTTGAATAGCCGCTCCAATTCTTGATCGCGCAGTTCCTGCCACGATTGCCGCAGCCGCTGCACCACGGGCCCCGTCGCCCGATGGTGCAAATCCTCCATGAACCGCCGCGTTTCTTCCTCGATGATCGCCACCGCGGCCGGCAATTCGCTGTCGCGCTCGCGGCGGTTTCGTTGGCAAACGGCCTCCAAGTCGTCGATCGAATAGAGATACACTCCGAGGCAATCGCCGATCGCCGGCTCGAAATCGCGCGGCACCGCCAGATCGAGAATCAACAGCGGCCGCTGATAACGGCGCGGCTCGATCCGCCGAAACCGTTCGAGCGACACCACCGGCTCCGGCGCGCCGGTCGTGCTGACGATTAAATCCGCGGCGACGAGCCAGTCGTCGAGTTCGTCCCAGTCCGCCACCCGGCCGGAGAATTGCTCGGCCATCGCCGCGGCGCGCTCGGCGTGGCGATTGATGATCGTGAGCCGGCCCACGCCTTCGTCGCGCAGATAGCGCAGCGCCTCTTCCCCCATTTGCCCCGCGCCGATCACGAGCACCTGCTTGTCGTCGAAGCGGTCGAAGATGTCGCGGGCGAAATCGCCGACCGCCACGCTGGCGATGCTCACCCGCTTGCGATAGAGCGATGTCTCTCCGGCCACGCGCTTGGCCACCCGCAGCGCGGCCTGAAACATTTCGTGCGTCAGCGGCCCGGCGCTCTGCTGCGCTTGCGCGACTTGGTAGGCTTGCTTCACCTGGGCCAGGATTTGCGGCTCGCCGAGCACCATGCTGTCGAGGCTGGCCGCCACCGTGAACAGATGCCGCACCGCCGCCTCTCCCGATTGCTCGAACAGATCGTCGAAGATCGAGTACAGATCCAGCCCGTGACACTCGGCCAGGAATTCGGCCACTTGCTGATGATTCGGCCCGGTCGCCTCCGTGTCCCAGGCCGTGTACAGCTCGACCCGATTGCAGGTCGAGAGCAGCACGGCCTCGGTCGCCGGATAGCGCCGCCGCCAGCGCTCGAGCGCCTCGGCCGCCTGCGCCGAACTAAATGCGAGTTGCTCCCGCAGCGCCAGCGACGAATTGTGATGACTGCACCCGACCATTTGCAACTTCATGAGAGCGCCCTCCCCGAAGCTGCGTAGTTTCCACTTTCGTACTTCGTACTTCGTACTTCGTACTTCCCCTCGTCTCCGGTTTCATACTTCGTACTTCGTACTTCGTACTTGCCATCGTGTTCCGAGCGATTGAACAACTGCGCCGCGAGAAATATCGCCAGAAAAACGAAGCTGGCCACCGTGAGATAGGCCACCTTCCTGCCGCGGCGGGCCGGACGATAGAGCGCATTGAAGAGCGCCGCCGCCAACAGCCAGCCGAACAGCCCGGCCGACTCCCACACGATCGGGTCGGTCCAAGGCAATTCGTCGCGCTGGTGCCAATGGTTGATCAGGTTGATCACGATCCCCGAGACCAGGCCCGCCCCGGTCATCAGCACCGAGATCAAAATCGCTCGGCCGTTGGCCCGCTCCAGCCATTCAAGGCTCGGCAGCCGCAGCCCGGGAACTGTCCCCTTTTTTGCGGGCACCATCGCCGCGATGGTCGTCGGAAAAAAAGGGGACTGTCCCCCTTGCCGGTGACTTTGCGAGAGCCGCTTGAGCCGGCTGGATTGCAACAGATACATCACCCCCGCCACGAACCCGAAGATCACGGCCACGGCCCCCAGCACTAAGAACGCCCCGTGAATCGCCCCCCAAACCTGCGTTGCTGGCGATTGCGGAAACGGCTTCTTCGACGCGTATTGAGCCGCCGCGACGAGCGCAAGGGCCAGCGGCAGAATGAAAACTCCGCTCGCCGCCGCCGGATGAAACAGCGACAGATACAAATAAACCGCGACCAGCCCCCAAGCGGCGAGCAAAAACCACTCGTAAGCGCTCGACAGCGGAACGCTCTCGGCCATCGCCGCCCGATACCCCAAATAAAGCGTCTCAGCCACGATCCCGGCGACGGCGAACCCGATCGCCAACACCCCGCGCGCCCGCCCCCGCCACCCCAGCCGCGCCAGCTCCAACCCCAGCGCCACCGCATAACTCCCGGCAAAACAGAGGGTGGTAATACCAGACATCAGTTCAGCGACGGGTCGGCGGGGACGTGTTTGATATTGAGCGCCGAGATCATTTGCGAGGTCGAGATTTGGCGCATGATCTTGAGCCAGATGTCGTGCGGGGCGTCGAAGGCGTGCTCGGGAGTGGCAGGGACGGTGAGCCAAGAGTCTTGGGCCATTTCCGCTTCGAGCTGACCAGGTCCCCAGCCGGCGAAGCCGATGAAGAACCGCGACGGCTCCTCGGCCTTGCCGATCACCGCCTCGATCTTGTCGGGATCGGCGCAGAATTGCAGCCCGGCGACGACTTCGATCTCCCCCAGCTCCGCATCGCCGTGCAGGGCCATCAGCGGGCCGCGGCAGGGGCCGCCGAGATAGATCAGGCCGTCCATCGGGCAAGCGGCTTCGCTCACCTGCCGCCAAGCCTCGGACAAAGTGGTCTTCGTCGGTCGGTTGATCACCAGCCCCATCGCGCCCTCTTCGGAATGCTGCACGAGCAGCACGACCGAGCGGGCGAAGTTCGGGTCGAGCAGCTCCCGCGAGGCGACGAGAAAGTGACCTTCAAGCGACATGGAATGATTTGCAGCTAGCGGATGAGTCCCACGGGTAATTCTATCATCACGAGGAACACGGAATGAAGAATGCCAATTTCATTCCTCATTCTGTCCTTGCTCGGCCCCTTCCAGGCCGTATTCCTTGAGTTTCTTGTGCAGCGTGTTGCGGTTGATCCCGAGGCGATTGGCGGCCTTGGTTTGCACGTTGTCGCAGGAGGCCATCACCTGGGCGATCAGCTCGCGCTCGACGCGGTTGACGATCTTCGTGTGCAGGGCGTCTTCCTGCGGGCCGGCGGTCGAAAGGCCCTGGTGGACGAGTTCGCAGGTGAGCGTTTCCAAATCGGCGGCGCGGAACCGGCCGCTCCGCGGGCGCGATTGGCCGAGCACGGCCGGCGGCAGGAGTTCGCAGGTCAGCTCGTCGCCGGTGGCCATCACGACGGCCCTCTCGACGATGTTCTGCAGCTCGCGCACGTTTCCCGGCCAGTGATAATCCTGCAGCGCCTCGAGCGCCTTGCGCTCGATGTGGACCACATAGCGGTCGTTCTCTTCGTTGTAGCTATTGAGAAAATGGCCGACCAGTTCGGGGATGTCTTCGCGGCGCATCCGTAGCGGCGGGAGATGGATCGGCACGACGTTCAATCGGTAATACAAATCCTCGCGAAAGGTCTCCTTCTCGATCTCTTCCAACAACTCACGATTGCTGGCGGCGATCACGCGCGTATCGACGCGGATCGTCTGCGTGTCCCCCACGCGCTCGAACTCGCGCTCTTGCAGCACGCGGAGCAGCTTGACTTGCAGCTTGGGAGTGGTCGAGTTGATTTCGTCGAGAAAGATCGTGCCGGTGTGGGCCGCCTCGAAGCGGCCAGTGCGGTTGGCGATCGCCCCGGTGAAAGAGCCGCGAACGTGGCCGAACAACTCGCTTTCGAGCAGACTCTCGCTCAGCGCCCCGCAGTTCACGCGCACGAACGGCCCGGTCCCCCGCGAGCTGAGCTGGTGAATGGCCTTGGCGATCAGCTCCTTGCCCGTACCGGTCTCGCCGAGCAGCAAGACCGAGGCGTTCGATCGGGCCACCTGACGGGTGATCCGATAGACCTCGGTCATCGCCGCGCCGGAGCCGATGATCCCTTTGATCGGCGGTGACATAGGCGGGGCTAGGGGCTGGGGACTGGGGGCTGGGGAAGAGGCGTCGCCCAGCGGCCGGTCGGTGAGAGATTAAGGCGATCGCTGTTCGTCATTGTTTTGTCGCTACGAAAGAATGCCGCTTGCGGATTTGCCAGTCCCTAACCCCCAGCCCCCAGTCCCTTCTTCTTCTCGATCACATCCAGCACGGCGCCGAGCAGTTGCTGCGTTTCCTTGTCTTGCTGAGCGCTTTGGTTGTAGCGCTCGTATTGGCGGAGGATTTCCGAGGGGCTGAGGCGCAGGCCGAATTCACGAACACTATCGCGAAAGGCGGCCCCGGCGGCGCGGCGGACCGCCAGCGGCTGCGTCGCGAGGCTGGCCAAGTCGATCAGCGACCGCTGCGACGACGGCGTCGCTAGGTGGGCCATGACGGCAGCGGCGTGCGGCGCCGTCAGCGGCGAATAGAGCGCCCGCTCGACCACCGGCTCGTAGTGCCGCACGTCCGCGATGTCGGGGGGTAGCGTCGCCAAGACCGCCAGCCAATCGAGGGCCTGCACCGCCTGCTGCTGCCGCAGCTTGACCGGCACGAATCGGTCGCCGGCGATTTCGGCGCCCCGCGCGACGATCGGCTTCATCGCATCGAGGCTCGGCGGACGCGTTGCGACGAACACGCGAGGGAATTTCTCGTAGACCTGTTGGTCCAAATCGCGCTCGTCGAGTTCGGCCAATACGCAGATTGGCACGTCGGCCGTGCGCGGGTCGCGGAGCAGCTCTTGCACGAGTTCGAATGTGGCCGGACGATTCATCCGCCCGCTGACGAGGATCAACTCCGTGTCCGGCGATTCGGTGGCGGCGGCAACAAGCTGGCGGCCGTTGGTGGCGGTCACCGACTCGAAGCCCAAGGCGTTGGTCATGCCGGCCAGTTCTTGAAGCGGCGCGAGCGTCGGAAATGCGATCGCCGCGCGGCGATGTCCGGTCGCGGCGGCCATATCGGCCAGCGCGTCGGTCAGGTAGCTTGAACCGGCAAACGGCGCCGTCGGCTTGAGCTTCATGATCGCCTCGACCGCGGCAACGCGGAGCCGGCGATCGCTCGACCGCAGGGCCTGCACCAGCGGCGACAGGTTCGCGCCGTCGCGCGTGAGCAGCCGCACGTCGCCGATGTCGCCGAGGATTTGCGCCGCCCCTTTCCCGGCCGCCGTGTGACCGGTGGCGAGCGCCTGAGCGAGCGCGTCGTTGAGCGCGTCGACTCCCAGGCGGGCCGCCCGGTCGTAGTCCGTGCGGGGGCCGGTCGGCAGCGGACTATCGAGCCCCGCTCGGTAGTCCGCCGATTCCAAAAGGCTGATGAGATATAATCGGCGATGGGATCCGGAATCCGGATCCAACTCGAACAGGTCGCGCGCTAGCCGGGCCGCGACGAAAGCCGCCGCCCGCCGCGGCGGATACTCGGCCATGGCCAATTGCTTCACTGCTGGGTCCCATTGCCAGATGGCGACGTTTTCGCTCTCGTCTCCGCGCAGCGGACGCTCGTGCTCCAGATAGCCCCGCGCCTCGCGGTTCAACAGAATCACCGCCTCCGCTTTGCTCGGCAACACGCCGACAAGCTGCCGGAGCGATTCTTCAGCCGCGCGGCGGGCGGCGGAGTTAGTCTTCGGCGAGAGATAAGGAACCAATAGATACGGCACGGCGTCTTCTGGCGGGCCGATCTCGCCCAAGAGCCTGATCGCTTCGACTTGCTGCCGAGCATCCGGAGCGTCGATCGCCGCGACCAACGGCGCAACCGCGGCCGAGCCAATGCCGACGAGCGCTTCGCGCGCCAGCGGCCAAATCTTCGCCTGCGCCGGATCGGCGAGCGCCGAGAGCAACAGCGGCGCCCCCCGCGGTCCGGAATTCCGCAGGGCCGTCACCGCAGTGAGCCGCAAGTCCGGCGACGGATCGCCAAGCTGCTTCACAAACGCGGCCAATCGGGCCGGATCGCGGCGCTCGGCGGCCGCGGCGCCAAGAATCTGGTCGGCCACTTGCTGCGCTTGAGGGTTCAGCGATTTATTGCCGGCCATTTGCAGGAGCGGTCCGCTGCCGAATTGCCGCGCGAGATCGGCCAGCGTCCCCGCGTTCGGCTTGGCAGTGAGAAGTTGGTCGAGATACTGCTTCGCCAAATCGGCCCGATCGAGTTCCGAAAGCAAGATGGCCGCTTGGACCAGCTCTTGAGGCGTCTTGGGCTTTGATTCGACAATCGTATCGACCGCCGGATTTGGCGGATGCGCCGCGGCGGCAGCTTCGCCTAGGGCTGCGGCTTTGGCGCCGGCCGCCCCGGCCTTCTTCTCCGGCGCGGCCTTCTCCGGCGCCTTTTCAGCCGCGGGCTGACCAGTAGCGGCCTTTTCGTCTTGGGCGCGGAGCGCTGCGGCCGTTGCCAGCGTTGCCGCGACCGCGATCACGGCAAGAATGGTGCGATGGTTGTATTTCATGGTGTCGATTTCCAGCGTGCCTTTGCGCCACCCTCGTTCATGTCCGTAGTTTAACCCCCAGCCAACGGCGAGGGCGTCATGGCGGGGATCGCCGTCGCCGTTGGCTCCGGGTTAAACGTTTGCAACTTCTCTCTCCACGCCGCGACTTGCCGCTCGACTTCCGCCGGGGCGGTCGAGCCGTAGCTGGTGAACCGCGCGATGACTCGCTCCACGCCCAGCACCTCTTTGACGCTCGCGTCCAAGCTCGGATGCGCGTCGATGAATTCGCTGGCCGCCAGATCGGAGAGCCGCACGCCCCGGTCGAGCGCTTTGCGCACCAGCCGGCCGACCACCTCGTGGGCCGTTCGCTGCGGCAGCCCGCGGCGGATCATTTCTTCCATCAGCGTCGTGGCGTCGAGATGGCCTCGGTCGAGCCGCTCGGTGATCGCCGCTCGGTTCAATTCCGCCCCGGCCACCAGCGGCGCGGCCAATTCCAAACAGGCCGATACCGTGTCGAACGAATCGAACAGCCGCGGCTTGTCTTCTTGCAGGTCTCGGTTGTACGCCAGCGGCAGCCCTTTCACGAGCATCATCAGGGCCTGCAAGTTTCCCGCGACGCGAGCCGTCTTGCCGCGGATCAATTCGAGCACGTCGGGGTTGACCTTGTGCGGCATGATTGACGAGCCGGTGCAGAACGCCTCCGGCAGCGTCAAGAAACTGAACTCCGTCGTCGTCCAGAGGATCCATTCCTCGGCCCACGTGCTCAAGTGCAACGCGATTGTGGCGAGCGCGAAGGCGAACTCGAGCACGAAATCCCTATCGCTCGTCGCGTCGAGGCTGTTTGCCGAGACGCTGTCAAAGCCGAGCCGCCCGGCTACGTCGTGCCGATTGATCGGCAGGCTGGTCCCGGCCAGCGCGGCCGCGCCGAGCGGAAGCACGTTCGCCCGCCGCCGGCAATCGGCCAGCCGCGAACGATCGCGCTCCAACTTCTCGCAATACGCCAGCCAATAGTGAGCGGCCAGCACCGGCTGGGCACGTTGCAGGTGCGTGTAGCCGGGCAGGATGCAGCCGGCGTCCTGCTTCGCGCGGCCGACGAATGCTCGCTGCAATTCGACGAGCCGCCGGTCGATTTGGTCGATCGCCTCGCGCTGCCAGAGCCGCAGATCGGTCGCGACCTGGTCGTTGCGGCTGCGGGCCGTATGGAGCTTGCGGCCGACGTCGCCGAGCCGGTCAATCAGTGCCCGCTCGATGTGCAGATGGATGTCTTCCAACTCGATTTTGAACTCGAATCGGTCTTGCTCAATCTCTTGGCGAATCGCGGCCAAAGCCTGCTCAATCTTTTGGCATTCAGCGGCAGTGAGCAGGCCAACTTGGACCAGCATTTGGGCATGGGCGATCGAGGCTTGGATGTCATGCGCGTAGAGGCGGCGGTCGAAGCTGATGCTTTCGGTAAACTGCTCGACACGGCGGTCCGTCGCCTCGCTGAATACGCCCGACCAAGCTTTCGCAGCCACGCTCACTCCCTAAAACCATGCTCGTAAAACGATCAACTTTCGCCAACACATTTACTGTAAATGGCTTACGGCGAGGTGTCAACGCGGCGGCGTCCGCTAAACGGCTGTAATCGCGGCTACTTTTCTCGTAAGACCTCACAACCGATCTCATCTGCCTCTCTTCGTTTTTGTCAATGGAACCCGTCCCCTCGCTCTCCCATCCAAATCTGTGGAACTCTGTCTAATCTGTGGATGAAAGATCTGATCCACAGATTAGACAGATTTGCACAGATGTTTGTCGCGGGCCGCCAACACCTCGCGATGCTACAATGCGGGCATGTGTAAGCCATTGCAGTTTTCAGTTCGCCGGATGCTTGGCGCTGTGGCGCTGCTCGCCTTGGCAGCGCGACTGGCAATGTTGTTCATCGCTGAGAGGACCAATCCGCAAGTAACATATCCGGTCCTGCTCTACATTGGGTGTTTTGCCACTGGTGGGGCGGCGCTCGGCCGCATTACGGGCAGTCCGCTCAGGGGCGCTTACATGGGCGCTCAGTTGGGAATAATGACTGGCATTGTCGTAGTCCCGGTGATTGGCTCAGCAAGAGGTTTGTGAGATGAACATAGACGGTTTGCGGTCGGCACTTCGCCGGGAACCATTTCAACAGTTTGCAATCCGTTTGGCAGATGGCCGCACGGTGCCGGTGAGGCATCCGGAATTCGTCGCCGTCGGGCCCCGCTTGGTTTTGGTGGTTGACGAGGACAATTCTTGGTCGATCATTGAGCCGCTTCTGATCGTGTCGCTCGATTCGCTCCCCAAGCGAAACGGCGAGAACGGGAAACGCCGCAAGCGGCCGCCGCGCGGCTGACGTTGCTGCCCGTGGATTGGTCAACGAGTCGGCTCATCGACGGCGTGATACAATGCGGAAATGAGCAAACCCGTCCAGTTCTCGATGCGGCAGATGTTCGGCACAGTGGCGCTGGTTTCTATGGCGGCGCAGTTGGCCGTGTTGTTCTTTGCCTCGAGGCTCGATCGGTCGGTCAATCCGGTCGTGCTCTTCGTTGGCTTCTTCGTCGCCGGCGGGGCTGTCATCGGCCTTATCGCGGGCAATTCGATCAAGGGCGCTTGCGTCGGCGCTCTAGTGGGGATTATCGGCAGCATTCTGATCCCGTATACGCGATGAATGGCGACGGCGTATGTCGCTCGGCCAACGGGCTCGCGTCTTGGCGAAGTGATATAATGGGGCGATGAGCAAGCCAATCCAGTTCTCGATGCGTCGGACGTTCGCGGCTACAGCCGTCTTCTGCGTCGGCGCATGGGAACTCGCCATGCTCGATAAAAGGGATGATCCGGACTTTGTTCTCGGCTATCTCCTTTGGGTCGCAATCTTCGCAATCATCGGGGGTGTACTCGGAATTGTTGTCGCAGCGAGGCCAATCGTTGGCGCTCTCTGTGGCATGGCTGTGTGGATTTGGCTGGCCGGAATAGGCATTCTGGCACACGGCATCACTAGCGACCATGCCCGGTTTTTTCCTTGACAAACCCGCCACCGGCATCATCATCGGGATTCCGCGCCCCTTGAAGTCCCAGCGCTCTCTGTGGTAACTTCGTGGGATTTTACTTGCGTCCAAGCGCATAATGGATGGCGGCAATGCCGCCCTGCGCCTGCGAAGCGACCTCAAGGAATCCCCACGTGCCTCGTCGCACCGATATTCACAAGATTCTGCTCATCGGGTCCGGGCCGATCGTGATCGGTCAGGCCTGCGAGTTCGATTATTCGGGCACGCAGGCTTGCAAAGCCCTGCGCGAAGAGGGGTATGAGGTGGTGCTGGTCAATTCCAATCCGGCCACCATTATGACCGACCCGAACATGGCCGATCGGACCTACATCGAGCCGCTCACCTGGGAGATCGTCGCCAAGGTGATCGAGGTCGAGCGGCCCGACGCCATTTTGCCGACGCTCGGAGGCCAGACCGGCTTGAATCTGGCGATGGACCTGGCCCGCAACGGAGTGCTCGAGCGATTCGGCGTCGAGATGATCGGCGCCCGGGCCGACGTAATCGCCAAGGCCGAGGAGCGCGAGCAGTTCAAGCAGGCGATGGAAAAGATCGGGCTGGAGGTTTGCCACGGCCGGACGGTGCATAGTCTGGCCGCCGCCCGCGAGACGCTCAAGGAGATCGGCCTGCCTTGCGTGATCCGCCCTGGTTTCACGCTCGGCGGCAGCGGCTCGAATCTGGCCTACAATCGCGAGGAGTTCGATTCGGTCGTCAGCCGCGGACTCGATGCCTCCCCGATTAGCGAGGTGCTGATCGAGGAATCGATCGTCGGCTGGAAAGAATATGAGATGGAGGTGATGCGCGACGCCGACGACAACGTCGTCATCATCTGCTCGATCGAGAATTTTGACGCGATGGGGGTGCACACTGGCGATTCGATCACGGTCGCTCCCGCCCAAACGCTCACCGATAAGGAATACCAGCGGATGCGCGACGCGTCGCTGGCAGTGATCCGCGAGATCGGCGTCGAGACGGGGGGCTCGAATATCCAATTCGCGATCCATCCGCAGACCGGGCGGATGATAGTGATCGAGATGAATCCGCGGGTGAGCAGATCGAGCGCGCTGGCGTCGAAGGCCACCGGCTTTCCGATCGCCAAGATCGCCGCCAAGCTGGCGGTCGGCTACCGGCTGCACGAGCTGCCCAACGACATCACGCGCGAGACGATGGCCTGCTTCGAGCCGACGATCGACTACGTGGTGACGAAGGTGCCGCGGTTCGCGTTCGAGAAGTTTCCCGAGGCCGACTCCCGGCTCACCACGCAAATGAAGAGCGTCGGCGAGACGATGGCGATCGGGCGGACGTTCAAGGAGTCGTTCCAGAAGGCGCTCCGTGGGCTGGAGGTCGGCAGCTTCGGATTCGGCTGCGACGGCAAGGACCTCTGGGGCACGCCGCAGCAGCCTTCGATCGGCGAAATCCGCGCCAAACTGGCGACGCCCAATGCCGACCGCGCGTGGTATCTCCGCTATGCCACAAAGAGCGGCATGACGGTCGAGGAAATTCACGCCTTGACGCACATCGACCCGTGGTTTCTCGACGAACTCGAGCAGATCGTCGAGCTGGAAAACGAGCTGCGGACGTACGACGACGCGGCCAGCGTGACCGACGCGCTGCTCCGCCGCTCCAAGCAGTTCGGCTTCTCCGACCGGCAGCTTTCCACGATCTGGAATTGCTCCGAGATGGATATCCGCGCCCAGCGCAAGCGCCGCGGGATCGTCGCCACGTTCAAATCGGTCGATACCTGCGCCGCCGAGTTCGAGGCCTACACGCCCTATTACTATTCGACCTACGAGGACGAAGACGAGACGCCTCCGAAACCGCCCGGCGGCAAGCGGATCATGATCCTTGGCGGCGGGCCGAATCGCATCGGCCAAGGGATCGAATTCGACTATTGTTGCTGCCACGCCAGCTTCGCTCTGCGCGAAATGGGGATCGAGTCGGTCATGGTCAACAGCAACCCCGAGACCGTGAGCACCGACTACGACACCAGCGACTTGCTCTTCTTCGAGCCGCTCACGACCGAGGACGTGCTGAACATCGTCGATCGCGTGGATCCGGACGGCGTGATCGTGCAGTTCGGCGGGCAGACGCCGCTCAATCTGTCGCGGGCGCTCGCCACGGCCGGCGTGCCGATCATCGGCACCAGCGTCGATACGATCGAAGACGCCGAGGACCGCGAGAAATTCCAGCGGCTTCTCCAGCGGCTCGGCCTGCGACAGCCGGCCAACGGCATCGCTCGCACGATGAACGAGGCTCGCGCCGAGGCCGCCAAGATCGGCTATCCGAATCTGGTGCGCCCCAGCTTCGTGCTCGGCGGCCGGGCAATGGAAATCTGTTACGACCAATCGCAGCTTGAGCGGTTCGTGGCCGAGGCGTTCATCGTCGCTCAGGGGCAGCCCGTGCTGATCGATCGTTTTCTCGAAGATGCGATCGAGGTCGATGTCGACGCGATCTGCGACGGCCAGCAGGTGATCGTGGCCGGGATCATGGAGCACATCGAAGAGGCGGGCATTCACTCCGGCGACTCCGCTTGCGCGATCCCACCCTATAGCCTGGCCGGGCCGATCTTGAACGAAATCCGCGAAGCGACTGTGGCCATGGCCCGGCGCTTGAAAGTCGTGGGACTGATGAACGTGCAATACGCCATCAAGCGCGAGGATGGCCGTCAGGTGCTTTACGTGCTCGAGGTGAATCCCCGCGCGAGCCGCACCGTGCCGTTCGTGGCCAAGGCCACGGGGATGCCGGTCGCGCGGGTCGCGGCGAAAGTGATGGCCGGCATCTCGCTCGCCGAGCAAGGCTACACGAGCGATCCGATCCCGAGCCATGTGTCGGTGAAGGAGAGCGTCTTCCCCTTCTCGAAATTCGCGGGAGTGGATATCGTGCTCGGCCCGGAGATGCGCTCGACCGGCGAAGTGATGGGCGTGAGCGAGCGATTCTCGATCGCCTTCGCCAAGAGCCAGTTGGCCGCCGGGATTCTGTTGCCCAAGGAAGGCCGAATCTTCATCAGCGTCGCCTCGCCGGCGGCAAAGGAACACATGGTTGGCCTGGCCGCGCGGCTGGTGGCGATGGGCTTCCAACTCATCGCCACGGAGGGGACGGCTCGGCGAATCGAGCAGGACGGGATCCCGGTCGAGCACGTGAAGAAACTGCAAGAGGGTCATCCGAACCTGATCGATCACCTCATCGACGGCCGCGTGCAACTCATCATGAACACGCCGCGCGGCAAAGGCGCCCGCACCGACGAAGGCCGCATCCGCGCCGCCTCGGTGGCCCACGGAGTGCCCTGCATCACCACGATCCCGGCGGCCGACGCCTGCGTCAAAGCGATGGAAGCGCTGCGCGAGGAAGAAATGACGGTGCAAGCGCTGCAGGATCGGTTTGTGAAGGCGGAGCCGTTTTCCCAGGTTTCGGGCTCTTAGGCCGGAATAGATCAGTTTTCGGGCGGAATCGGAATGCATAGTCACTGAACAACGTTTCTGAACCGAAGGGAGAACTGGGTTCGTGTATCTTGCTCGCGCGATACAGCCCGGAAAGAGCGTGCATTGGGTTCGCGGGTTGAACACTGATCGGCAGGATTCTGTCGTGCGAAAGCTCAAACATGGTGTCGGGCGGAAGGGACGGGAGGCGTTGTTATCACTCGCCGCCTCTTTCGAATCCTCTGTACAGAGAGTCAAGGAATGGGGCGGACGATGGGTACGATTACGGAAAGCAGCACGGAAAGGAATACGTTCCAAGGGAAGTTTGAATTCACGTATAAGGCAGTTCCGAGCCACCTGTGGGATTTCGTTAAGCACCCGGTTCCGATTGTGCTCGCGGCAGGTTCGATCTTCTGCGCCCTGTGGACCTTGGCGGATATTCCACTGTATTTTGCCCGCGTTGGCACCCACGACTGGCGCTACTATTGGGCGTTGCTTGGTGCATCGTTCTTTTTTTCGGTTCTTTGGAATGGTTACTTCTACTGGCAAAGAGTGCTGGATGGTTTCGAGGACGTATCGCGCCGAGCCGCTCTGATCGCTCATCGCCGACGACCGAAATGGCAGTTTCGGCTTGCGATGGCACTGCTGGCCGAAAGGCTCGGGCCCTTAGTACGCGAGTTGATCGAGGTGGAAACCGGTCGCGCCTTTATTCGGCTCGAAAAGCCGCCGACAATTGACGCTTACAGGGGCTGGGCGTCAACTCGGGTTGAGACCTTAGAGCGAATGGTCTCGGTCGCCACGAAATTGCTGGTTCAGGACTTCCCTCGCGCGCTCCAATCCACGCCGGAAAGAGCTGCGGACCCGAAGGAGATATTGGCAACGGTTGAGTCGCTTGCTCGTTTTTATCAAGAGACCGTCAAGTTCGAGCGCGAGGCCAGAGGAATCCTTACGTCGAAAGACCTGCAATCGCTACATTAGCATCAATTGGGTTGGTCGGACCCTGTGCGCGACGCCGTTCACCAGTTATTTCAGTTTCTTCAAAAGATTTGCGACTGCAATCCGCGGGAGAAGCCCACCATCGAGTACACGATTGCGTTTGGCTCGCCACCGGGCGTGGAGGCGTTCTGCGATGAGATAAGGCAGCTTGAACCGCGTTATGCTCAACTCGCCCGCGATTGGTAGCGAGAGTCGCCATTGCTCTCGCCAGCGGTGGGCGGGATGACCCAGAAGGCCGTTGGGGATTCATTCGGTCGGCATTTCAGCGACCGGCGCAATTGGCGCATCGATCGTCAGCCGCGTCTTGGCGGAAATCTTCTTCTCAAGTTCGGCGACGATCGCTTCCAGCTCGATCTTGGTTTCCGCCTGAATACCCAAACACTCAGCAACGCCGGCCGCGTCGGTGCTGAGACGTGTGTCGAGTTGAATCTTGAATTCGCCGTCGCCTTCCTCCATTTTGTACGAATGGATGTGCATCGTGTCGCCGACGCGCACATTCGTCAGGTGTGCAAAGTTGAACTGGCTTTGCAGGTATTCCAAAAGGCAGTCTTGGATCACCAAGGCGAGGTGTTTGCCAATGTGTTCCAGCGTATCGACTTTGTGATGAAGCTGAACAAGGATCGTTTTCGCCGTCATCTTCCAATTCATGCCAAAAGGTTTGCGAGAATTCACGTCCTTTCGCGAGGCTTTGATTCCCAGCACCTTCAAGAGCCTTTGCCGTTCGGGCCACACGGTTCCTGTCGTGTCGAGCGTCTGAAATTCAATGGCGACGAAATCCTTGACTTTGCCTTTTTTGACCGAGACCAGGAAATAATCAACGCTGCCGCCCGGTATCGAAACTTCAGGGACAACATGCAGTTCGTTGCCCGGATCGTGCTGGGTTAGCAAGTGAAGGCAATCGGTGAAAACCTGTCGGCGTTCCAACAGCCTGTTCGGGCAAATGATGATATCCTGATCGCCCTTCCCATAGCGGACCGAGCAAGTGCCGATGGAAACATCGGGGTCGCTCTTGCGAACCTTGAAGCACTTGGTTGCAGAAAACGGGCACCGCTGCTGCTGGACGATCTGTGACCAATTATGGTTTCGCCGCGTGGAGTTTCCGAACAACTCCAAGACCTTGTTCGAATCGGTCTGTGCCATATTCGAGGGATGCCGGCTCAAAGCAAGAGTTTGCAACGATCTTGTGCGAACCTGACATACTCATCCGATACGTCGACGCCCACGGATTTGCGTCCAAGCTGAAACGCTACGAGGTTCGTCGTCCCCGTGCCGCAGAACGGATCAAGAACGATCCCATCGTCGGGACACGTGGCAAGAATCGGAATCTTGCAGAGGTCTTCGGGGTACGGAGCGAAATGAGATTCGCGCTTCTGCGTGTCTTCCGGCATAATATCCCAGACGTCGCTGGGTTTGCTCCCCATCGGGTGATATTTCAGAAAATAGAAGCCCTTCTCGCGAAGTTCTCTTGCCCTGCCCGACACGCTTTCCGAGTCGGAATGGGTAGCGCGCTGCTGGCCGCGGATTATCATGCGAAAGTCGGCCAATTTTCCTTCCAAAATCTCGTGAAGAATGTTTTCCAGCGCGCCGAAGGCATTTCCCTTCTCTGCTTCGGAGAGCGCCGTCGACAGTTCGATCTGACGCCGATATCGAACGCCGCTGACGCCAGTAGCTGAAACGACCGCGCCATTACGGACCCTGCTCGTCTTGGGGTTCGATCGGATACCATCCACGTCGTAGAAATACGACTTGCACTTAGTGAAGTGAAAGACGTATTCGTGAATGTTCCGCAACTTGTCTTTGGCGTTGTCTGGGCCGCCTTTGACCTTGTTCCAGATCACATCGTTGCGGAGCAGCCAACCCTGGTTGTCGGTCAACTCCAAAGCGACTCGCCATGGAAGACCCAGAAGCCGTTTGTCCTGATACGTGTCGCCGATGTTAAGCCAGAACGAGCCTCTGCTCTTGAGCACACGCTTCACTTCGCCGCAGACTGCCGACAAGTCGCGCACGTAATCCTTGAAGTTGACCTCTTCGCCGATCCCGACCGAGGCATACTGCCGTTGTCCCCAGTACGGCGGCGAAGTCATGCAGAAATCGATGGACTCCGCCGGAAAATCACGAAGAACGTCGATCGAGTCGCCGCACAAAAACAGCGGCCGATATGACGCGATGTCGTGGTAATTCCTAAACTCGTGTCCGTAGTCGAGTCGGGCGGCGTTTTGGAGCATCGATGTAGCCCAGTCGTCGGGATTTCAATGGACAACATACCACGTGTCTCCGCAGCGTCCAAGTCGCACGGGTTTCAACTAAGAGGCCGTCTCGACGGTGAGCTTCAGTCCTTTCGCCGTTGTCACGGCCACAAGCGTCGAGAGTTAGGAGTTGCCGCGCGACGGCAGAGATTACTTTTTGCTCTGCTCGCGTGCCGCGATCAGCGTGTTGTGCAAGAGCATCGTGACGGTGAGTGGGCCGACGCCGCCGGGGACGGGCGTGATGTGGTCGGCCACTTGGCTGACGCCGGTGAAATCCACGTCGCCGCAAAGCTTGCCGTCGATGCGGTTCATTCCCACGTCGATCACCGCCGCGCCGGGCTTAACCATTTCGGCTGTAACGAACCGGGCCTTGCCGATGGCCACGATCAGGATATCGGCCTGCCGGGTGATCTTGGCCAGATTCGGAGTGCGGCTATGGCAGACGGTCACGGTCGCGTCGCCGCCCGGCCCGCGCTGCATCAGCATCAGGGCCATCGGCTTGCCGACGATGTCGCTGCGGCCGACGATTACGGCATGTCGGCCTTCCGTCTCGATCCCGTTGCGCACGAGCAACTGCTGAATGCCGTACGGCGTGCAGGGGAAAAATCGCGGGCGGCCTTGCGCGATCAGGCCGACGTTTTCCGGATGAAACGCGTCGACATCCTTCAGCGGGCTGACGGCCGAGAGAATTGTGTTCGCATCGACCTGCGGCGGCAGCGGCGTCTGGACGAGGATTCCATGCACCGCCGGGTCGCGTCCTTCGTTAAGCTGCTGAATTAGCGCCAGCAGCTCGTCCGTCGTGGAGCTAATCGGCAATCGATGAAGCCGGCTCTCGATGCCGACCCGCTGGCAGGCGAGCCGTTTGTTGCGCACGTAAACCTCGCTCGCCGGGTTGTCGCCAACCAGCACGGCCGCAAGGCAAGGCGTCACGCCGCTGTTGGCGACAAACTCCGCGACCTCGGCGGTCAGTTCAGTCTGAATCTGTTCGGCAAGCTGCTTGCCGTTGAGGAGGACCGCTGTCACGGATACAACCTTCATCGGGGCGTGAAAGACCGCTTCATTCTAACGCCGCGATCCAGGGCGTCATCCCCTGAGCCAGAGCGAGCCAAACGCGCCTGCCCAATGCAGCGCGTGCAGGGCGAGGCAGGCGTAGGCGCCGGCGGCCCAATCGTCGGCCATGATTCCCAACCCGTCGGGGAGTTGCTCAAGCTGCCGGGCCGGCGGCGGCTTGGTGATGTCAAACAGACGATGCAGCGCGAAACCCGCGGCGAGGATGATTGGTTGTTGAAGCGCGATCCGAGGCACGAGAAAAAAGGCGATCGGCATCGTGGCGATCTCGTCGAATACGATCGCGCCCGGGTCTTTCACGCCGCCAAACTTCCGCGCGGCGGCGGTACAAAGCGGAATGCCGACGAGATTGATCGCGACGATCGCGGCAACCTGCAACCAAATCTCCGGCAGAAAACTGATCGCCCAGCTTAGCGGCAAGCCCCAGAGCGCTCCGAAGGTGCCCGGCGCCCAAGGAATTCGCCCGGCCCAAAATCCGGTCGCCAGCACGACTGACAGCGCCCGCCAGTCCACAGGTCCGGTCGGCTTTTCACTTTTTCCATAAGCGCCCATAGCCGGATGCTACCGGCAGTTAGAGCGATGAGAAAGAGGAGGGACGCGATTTTTGGGGTTCAAGTCGCCACAGGTGCGTCTGCGGATACAATAGGCACCGTCATTTCGCCGAATACGTCCGGCAATCGGCTAGCCGGATTTTGAGCAGCGACTAGAATGATGTCAATCGTCGTGCGTTGGAGCGACTTATGGCGAAGGCCCAGATTCAACCTGCCGTGGCGTCGCCGCAACCCGCCATGCCGCCGAGTATCGAGCCGCACCCAGTAGTTTCACCGCAATCGCAAGCTGACGGCAATGCCGCTGCAATTTCTGCAACGCCCCGGCGGCACCGACGCCGAAAGTGGCTCATCGCCGGAGCGGCAGTCATCGGGATCGCGATTCTCGTCCTGGTCGGCATACCGATGATTCGCGAAGCCCTGACCACGGTCTCCACCGACGATGCCTACGTCAATGGACACGTGACGTTTGTCGCCCCGCGCGTGGCAGGGCAAGTGACGCAGGTGCTGGTGGATGACAACAACCGTGTTCGCGCCGGTGATTTGCTGGTTCAATTGGACCCGAAACCGTATCAGGTGCAGGTCGAATTGGAAAAGGCGGCATTGGACGCCGCCAAGACCGACCTGGCCGGCGCCCAATCGCAAGTGCGCGGTTACGCGGCCCAAGCCCGCAGCCTGCGATTCAAGCTCCAGCACACCATCGAGGACATCGACAACCAGATTGCGTTGCTGCGGGCCAAAGTCGCGCAGCTTGCAACCAAGCAAGCCACGCTCGCCCGGGCCAAGGCCGATTACGAGCGCGGCAAGAAGCTCGTGGAATCGCGGGCCATCGCTCAAGAGGACTTCGACCAGCGACAGGCGGCCTTTCGCGTGGCGGAAGCCGACATGAACGAAGCGCTGGAAGAGGTGTATCAGTCGCGGGCGTCGCTCGGCTTGCCGCGGGAGCCGCCTGATGGAAAGGACTTGAGCCAGGTCCCGCCGGACCTCGATCAAACTGCCTCCGCAGTGCGCGAGGC
Organism: Pirellulales bacterium; assembly: GCA_035939775.1. Classification (NCBI taxonomy): domain Bacteria; kingdom Pseudomonadati; phylum Planctomycetota; class Planctomycetia; order Pirellulales; species Pirellulales bacterium. Next base: position 42,452 of record DASZFO010000101.1, read on the forward strand.
CCTGTATGCCATGATTCAAAGCGCGGCGTTGTTGGGAGTTTATCCGTCGTCGTACGAACTTACTCCGAAGCGGACGATCGAGGAGTTCATGCGCCGCGATCCCAGCGCCGACGTGAATCGAATCTACGAAAAACTGCTCCTCGGTGCGCCGGCCGTCAAGCAGGCCGAGACCCGAGTGGCGATGGCGCAGGCCAACTTGGACCAGGCCGAGCTGAATCTCAGCTACTGCAAAATCTACGCGGTCATCGACGGCGTCGTCACGCGACGGAACGTCAACCCCGGCAATAATGTGCAAGTGGGCCAAGGCCTGATGGCCGTCCGCTCGCTGACCGAGATTTGGATCGACGCCAATTTCAAGGAAACGCAGCTCGATTGGCTGCGAATCGGCCAGCCCGCAGACCTGGTTGTCGATATGTATGTTGGCCGCCGCGTGTTCAAGGGGCGGGTTTCGGGCTTCACGATGGGCACCGGCTCGACGCTGTCGCTCTTGCCAGCGGAGAACGCCACGGGTAACTTCGTGAAAGTCGTGCAGCGATTGCCGGTGCGAATCGATCTCGTCGAGCCGAACCCGGAGGACAGCCCGCTGTTCATCGGGCTTTCCGTCACGCCGTATGTTCACGTCAACGAACAGCCGACGGGCCCCGAGGCGGGGAAATTCCTTCAGCCGCACGTGGTTGCGGCGGCAGTCGAAAGCGTCGCGCCGAATTCGACCGGCGCCGGCGGCGCTGCGATTCCGGCCGGCCCGTCGCGGCCGCCGGCGGCTGACTTGCCGACTGCGCCGGCGCCTACCGGATTGCCGCTGCCGCAATCGCCCATGAAATAGCCCCGGTCGGCAAGGGAGGCAACGTGAGCACCATCGCATTGTCTCCGAGTCTGGAGCGCCCTGCGGTGAACCCGTGGATCGTCGCCTGCGCGGTCATCGTGCCGACCTTCATGGAGATTCTCGACACGACGATCGCCAACGTTTCGCTCCGCTATATTGCCGGCGGGCTTTCCGCCTCAGCAACCGACAGCGAATGGGTCATTACGAGCTACCTCGCCGCCAACGCGGTCATCTTGCCGATCTCGGGCTGGATTTCGACGACACTCGGCCGGCGGAATTATTTCGTCCTATCGATCTGCATCTTCACGGTCAGCTCGGTGTTGTGCGGCACCGCTCAAAGCCTGAATCAATTGATTCTCTTCCGCGTACTGCAGGGCCTCGGCGGAGGCGGATTACAGCCCAGCAGCCAGGCGATCCTGCTCGACCGGTTTCCGCCGGAGAAGCAGGGATCAGCAATGACGCTCTACGCCGTGGCGGGGCTGATGGCGCCGATTGTCGGTCCTACGCTCGGTGGCTGGATCACCGACAATTATTCCTGGCGCTGGATCTTCTACATCAACCTGCCCATCGGCATGATCGCGGCGGTCGCTTGCTATGCCGTGGCCCGCGATCCTGAGTATCTCCAGCGCTTGCGAGCCGAGCGGCGGAAGAACCCGCAGCCGTTCGATACGATCGGCCTAAGCTTGCTGGTGATCGCGATGGTCTGCTGGGAAGTGACGCTCAGCAAGGGGCAGGAATGGGATTGGCTGGGGGATCCGTTCGGCCGCGTGCAAACCTTGGCTGCACTCTTCGGAATCGCGACCGTCGGATTGTTCATTTGGGAGATGCGGCGGCCGGCGCCGCTGGTCAATTTCCGACCGTTCGCCAACCGGAATTTCGCAATCTGTTCGCTGATTATTTTCTCGATCTTTGCCGTGCTGTATGGGGCCAGCACCTCGCTCCCCGCCCTCTTGCAAACCCTGTTCGGCTACGATGCGCTGCAATCGGGGCTGGTAATGTCGCCATCGGGCATTTTCGCCGTGATCACGTTGCCGATCGTCGGGTTTCTGCTCGGTCGGCGGTTCGACGCCCGCGGGCTCATCGCCTTCGGTCTGCTGCTCGTGGCGGCCGGCTCCTACTGGATGTCGCGGATGAATTTGCAGATCAGCCCGATGTATATCATCTGGCCGCGGGTGGTGATGATCATCGGGCTCTCGTTCTGCTTCGCCCCGCTGAATGTGGCGGCTTACAAATACATGCCGGTGGCGCTGCGCGGGGCGGCGGTCGGCATGTTCTCGCTATTGCGAAACGAAGGAGGCAGCGTGGGCACGTCGCTCGCCCAGACGATTCAGGAGCGCCGCGCTCAATTCCATGCCCTGCGGCTCGGCGAATTCCTCGATCCGCTCAATCCGGCCGTGACCTCGTTCGGCCGTCAGGCGCAAGGCTATTTCCTTCAGCAAACCGGCGATCCGGCGTTGTCGCGCTTGATGTCGGTCGCCGAACTGGCCAACGTCCGCGACCAACAGGCCTCGGCCTTGGCCTACTTCGATTGCTTCTGGCTCTTCTCGATTGCGGCCTTGATTCTGATCCCGCTCGTACTGCTAATGCGCCGTTCCGCGGCAGAGGCGGGGCAACATTTGGCGGCGGAGTGAGTCGCCTACCAGCCCATCACCATATTCGATTCGATCACCTTGCGGGCCCGCTCCAGATCGGTCCCGGTTTCGTGCATGTAGAGCCGGATCGCGTGGACTTTGTCGCCGGCGGCTTTTGAGAGGCAGTCGCGGGCGGTGTTGCAAGGGTCGATTCGCCCGTTGATCCCCAGGGCCGATTTCGAGATGACCCAGGTATCCCGCGGGCGCTTGGTCAGTCGAATCACCCGTTCACTTGGATACGCCTCGTTGACCACGCCGGTGGCCGAATCCTCGTCGCTCGCCCAAGTGATGATAATGTGTCCTTCCGTTTCGACTTCAAATAGTGGCATGGCGAATCCCCTCATGCGCTAAGCGTTGATGACCAGCGGCCGTCAGCGGCGGCCGAGCTAAAAGGGCGTCAGACATGGCGGGTGGCCCTAAACAAAAATCTAATGCGGGGGGCGAGTTTCGTCAACGCACGCTGGAAGGGGGCCAGCCCAACAATCGGCAGACGGCCGGGGATCGCTTGCGGCTTAGCCGGCCACTGCCATCTGCCAACTTGCACTGAGGGTAGCTGTTGAGCGCGAACAGCGGCTACAATCTGCGATGTCCGGCTACTGGAACTATCCGCCAATCCGAAATACCGCAAACGCCCATCAGCAAATCTCGCCGACTCTGCCATGCCCGAACTGGCTGTTTCTAATTTGACCAAGCAGTTTCCGGCTCGGGCCGAGTCGCTCGAAGTGCTGCGCGGGGTGTCGCTGGCATTGTCGGCCGGGCAGAATTTGGCAATTCTCGGGCCGAGCGGATCAGGGAAAAGCACGCTGCTGCACATCGTTGGCACGCTCGACCGCCCCACCTCCGGCGAGGTGCGGCTGGATGGCAAAGACCCGTTCGTACTCGACGAGCCGAAACTGGCCGATTTCCGCAGCCGACGGATCGGTTTCGTCTTTCAAGATCACCATCTGCTGCCGCAGTGCAGAGTACTGGAAAACGTGCTGCTACCCACGCTAGCGCAAGGTGCAACGAATAATGGCGATCTGGAGCGGGCCAAAATGCTGCTCGATCGCGTCGGGCTGGCGGCGCGGCTGGAGCATCGCCCGGCGGAACTTTCCGGCGGCGAGCGGCAGCGGGTGGCGGTAGCGCGGGCGCTTATTCGCAAGCCGATCTTGCTGTTGGCCGACGAGCCGACAGGCAATCTCGACCGGACCACCGCCTCCTCCGTCGCGAAACTGCTGCTGGAGCTGCACGAACAGGAGCAGACGATGATGATCGCCGTCACGCATAGCATGGAACTGGCCGCGATGTTCCAGCGGCGGATGGAACTTGATGAGGGAAAACTTAAGGAGCGCAATTGATGGGCCGCTAACCGCCGCGCTCGCCTGGCGGCGCGCGGCTAAACGTTTGTACTTCGCACTTTGTACTTCGTACTTAACCGCTTTGTCTTCCTCCCGCTTTATAGTCCGCAGCCTGGTGTTTCATCGGCGAATTCACGTCGCCGTGGCGCTGGGGGTCATGGCGGCCACGGCGGTGCTGACCGGGGCGCTATTGGTCGGCGATTCGGTGCGCGGCAGCCTGCGGCATCTCACACTGGATCGGCTCGGGCGAATCGACGCGGCGCTCGTCACGCCGCGGTTCTTTCGCGCGGCGCTGGCTGAAGAGATTTCAGCGTATCGCGATGCCGAGCGCCCCGAGGCGCGGATCATCGCACGGCCGGCCATCTTACTACAAGCGACAGTGGCTCACGGAAGCGGCGCGGCGCGGCGATCGGCGGGCCAGGTTGCCGTAATCGGATGCAGCGACGGTTTCTGGGATTTTGATCCGGCGGGACCGCACCCGCGGCTTGAGAGTGGCCAGATTGTGCTCAACGAATCACTGGCCGAGAAGCTGGGTGCCAAGGTCGGCGACAACGTGATCGTGCGACTGCCGCTCCCCGGCGACATCCCCGCGGAAAGCGCGCTAGGCCGCAAGACGGAAACGGTCCGCTCGCTGCCAGCCCTCAAGATATCGGCGATCATTCCGGCGACCGGGCTGGGCCGGTTCGGCCTGCGCCCCACGCAGCAGCTTCCGTACAACGCGTACGTCGCCCTCGCGACCTTGCAGAAGGCACTCGACCAGCCCGACCGCGTCAATGCGATCCTTGCGGGCATTGACCGACCCAGCGATTCGCCGCCGGCGGCCGACGACGAATTGCTCCAGCGAGCCTTGCACCCGAAGTTGGCTGATTATGGGCTGTCGCTCCGAGAAACCCCACGAGGCTACTTCAACCTGGCAACTGACCGAATGATGTTGGACGAGCCGATTGAGCGCGCCGCCCAGCGAGCGTTCGGGGATCTCGACGGCCAACCGACCTTCACATATTTGGCGAACTACATTCTTGCGTCGAACGGAAAGGCGAAGATTCCATACTCCACAGTGACCGCGCTCGACATTCGTTCCAAACCGCCGCTCGGGCCATTTCTCGACCGCGAGAACAAAGAGATCGAGCCGCTCAAGGACGACGAAATCGTTCTCAATAGCTGGGCGGCGGTCGACATGGCAACGCAGGGAGCAAAACTCAAGCGCGGCGACACAGTCCAAATTCAATACTTCGAGCCGGAGAGCCTGCACGGCGAGGCGCGCGAGCGGACTGCCAGTTTTCGGCTCAAGTCGATCGTGGAATTGGACGGCGCCG
>DASZFO010000102.1 GCA_035939775.1 Pirellulales bacterium
GCCGCTCGACCGAGACCCTGTTGATCGTTGACGAGGTTCAGACAGGAATGGGCCGCACGGGAATGACCTTCGCTGTCGAACACGAAGATGTTCACCCCGACGCGATGACACTGGCCAAATCATTGGGCGGCGGATTGATGCCCATCGGCGCGATGCTCGCTCGCCGCGACCTGTGGATGAAGGCGTACGGCACGGTCGGCAATTGCACGCTGCACACGAGCACCTTCGGCGGAGGAAGCCTGGCCACGGCCGCGGGCCTGGCGGCTCTGGACGTTCTTGAAAATGAACGGTTGGCCGAAAACGCCGCCCGTCGCGGCGAGCAGCTTCTCGAGGGATTGAGCGAGATCGCCAAGCGGTTCCGCTGCGTGAAGCAGGTGCGCGGACGGGGATTGTTGCTGGGCGTCGAATTCAACCCGCTCCAGGCCAACGTCAAGACGCATTGGCTCGCGATTGACCCGACCGGAATGGCCCGCTTCATCGCCTCCGAAGTCGGCCAGATGATCGACGCGTTTCACGTGCTGCACGCAATGCAGACGCTGATGCAGGGGCATTCGATCTACACTCAGTTCACTCGTTCCAACCCCTTGGTCCTGCGGATCGAGCCGCCGCTGACGATTACGGAAGCTCAAACGCAGGAGTTCTTGTCCGCCTTTGAGAAAACCTGTGAGGAAATCGATTTCATCGTCTCGATCATCGGCGAGATGATCGCCAAGACGAGCGTTGGCAAGCACGACGCGGCCCAGCGCGCTGGATTCACTCCGGCGGATGCAGCTCAGTAAGGCACCGCGGCGTTTCTTCAACGCTTTTGACGCGGCGACGGCACCCTTGACGATGGTCGTTTCCAGCCAGCCTTCCTCCACGCGGCTTCGCTACACCGCGTCCGTTTACGATTCGATCCGCGACGTTGATCCGGACGAGTGGAACCGCGTGCGCGACCCGCACGCCGACCCGTGCATGCATCCCGGGTTCGTCGCGGCCGTCGAGAATTCGTTGGGCCACATTTGCCGCTTCCGTCAGGTTATTGTCCGCGATGAGCATGGCCATCCGGTGGCAGCCGCGTGTCTCTGTTTTTTCCCGGTCGACGCGGCCGTGCTGGCGGACGGCTTCGCCCGGAAAGTGGCGAACGTCATCAACGGCGTGGCGCCCGTCTTGTTGCGCAGTCCTCTGCTGCTTGTGGGACTGCCGATTTCTTGCGGCGCGAGTCATTTGCGATTTGCTCCCGAGGCTGACCGCGAAGCCGTTCTGCGACTAATCGACGAGCAGGCGCGGCGTTTTGCCCGCGAAACCAAAGCGAAATGCATCGTCTTCAAGGAATTTGAAGCGCACGAGTGCCACGATCTCGAATCGCTTTCCGCGCTCGGTTACCGCCGGGCTGACAGCCTGCCGATGAACTGTGCTCCGGCCGAATACACCAGCTTCGACCAATATCTCGCGAGCATTCCCTCGGCCAAGAGGCGCACGATCCGAAAGTCGCGGGAAAAATTCGCGAAGTTCGGATTCAAGGTGGTCCACCTTCGCGGAGGCGACGGGGCCGATCGGCTCTACACCAACGCGGTTCACCGACTCTATGACGGCGTGCTCGATCGGGCCAAGGTGCGATTCGAACGGCTCCCCGCGGAATTCTTCCGCGAGATTGCCCGCCAGATGCCGGAAAATTCGCTCTTCACGTACGTCTTTCAAGGCGAGCGAATCGTGGCCTTCGCGGCGACGCTGACGGTCGAAGAGGTCTTCGACCAGATGTTCGTTGGGTACGACTACGATCTGAACCCCGAATGCGACCTCTATTTCAACCTGTTCTTTGAGGCGATGTCAGCCGCCTTCCAACGTGGGCCGCGCCGAATTTTCATCGGACAAACGAGCGACGAGTTCAAGCATCAAAAGCTCAGCGGCTTTCAGGTTCCTCTTTCGATCTACGTGAAGGGGACGCACCCGGTCATCAACGCGCTGATCAAGAACGCCTTCGGCTTGTTCTTCCCGCCGCGGCCGATGCAGTATCCGCAGCAATGATGCCGAGCTGCGTGACGCGCTTAGATTTGTAGGGTGGGCCAAGGCCGCTTCGGCCGAAGGCCCACCGATTCAACGCCGCTCGAATAGGAGGGATGGTGGCCAGCGGCCGAAACGGCCTCGGCCCACCCTACTCAGCCTCGTCATCAGAGTTGTAGCGCGGCTGAGTGCCCCAGTGGAGTTTTCGGCGCAGCGTCGCGTAATAGCTCAGGCCGCTGACGCGTGCCATCTTGAACGTCACCGGTGCCCGTCGGACCTCGACGACATCTCCTACATGGAGCGGTCGCTGCACTTGCCCATCGATGACAACGGCGGCTCCATCGCGGCCGCGTCGTAAGGTAAGCGTATAGACGCAATCGGCTCGATCGACCAAAGGCCGGTTCGTGAGCGCGTGCGGGCAGTTCGGCGTCACGACAAACGCCTCGAGATCCTGCCTCAAGATCGGGCCGCCGGCCGCCAGGCTGTACGCTGTCGAACCGACCGGCGTGCTGACGATCAGGCCGTCGCAGCTATAGGTCGTGACCGACTCACCGTCGATCGCCAGGTGCACGTCGACCATGTGGAGCGACCCGCCGCAGGAGACCGCCACTTCGTTCAGGCCCAAAAACGTCTCGACCGGATAACCGGCCGCCTTGACCGTACACTCAAACATCAGGTGCTCGATGATTCGGTAATCTCGAGCCTGCAGCTTGGGAAATTGTTGCTTGAACTCTTCCGGAGAGAGGTCGGCCAAGAACCCGAGTCGGCCCAGATTGACTCCCACGATCGGGAGCTGCCTCATTCCCATCTGCCGACACGCGCGCAAGATTGCCCCATCGCCGCCCAGCACTGCGACCAAATCGGCTTCGAGATCGTCGAGCACGAGGTCATCGGTGACTGCGGCCGCGACGACGTTAACTCCCGGCTCGCTCGCAAGGAACTCAGACAACTCGCGCCAGGCGTCCTGGACGCGCGGAGTTTGGTCCCGTGCCAGCACGATCAACCGCAAAGAGGGCTTAGCCATCGGGTATCTTTCGCGCAGAATTCTTGTGGAGCGCGCTTCGGATTGTGCACGATGAGGGTGCCGCTGACAACACCGCGCGGCATGCTCCTGGTCGGGTGATACGCCCATGGCCTTGCAGGGGCATTTCCTACAAGAATTCCAGCTGGTCGGAGTTTTGCCAAAATCCCGCCGAACCGGCTCGCTTGGGGGAGTCGATCTCGGTCCAGACCGTTTTTGGTTCGCCGAGATTACAATGGAACCGTTTGAGAGCCCGAGGAATGACGACCGAGCGAGCCAGTAACGACGGCACCGCCAAAGACGAGCGACCCAGCGCTCTCTTGGCGCTTCTGAACATTCGGGGGTTGCTCGCGATCGCGCTGATCTATCTGCTGAGCATCATTCCGGCGTACGTCGCGTTGTTGTTGCTGAGGTCGCGCGGAATCGACCTGTTTGCGCCGTACGAATCCTTCTACTGGCCGGTCCTTTGGATTCTCAGAAATGTGGAATGGGCGCGTCGCCTCAATGATCTGATCGAGCCCGCTCTGAGACGCCTCGCGGGCCGATAGGTTTCGCCGTCGAATGAATTATTTCGCGCATGGAATTCGTTTTCTCGATCGCCCTTGGTTCCTTGCGGGGACGGCGCTCCCCGATTGGCTGTCGGTAATCGACCGCCGCGTGCGGCTGCGGCACAAGCAGGTCTTGGAACGGGCCGATGGCTCGGGCTCGATCGACGCGGAATTGGCCGCCGGGGCCTGGCAGCATTTCGAGGATGACCGGTGGTTTCACAAGACGCGGGCGTTTGCCGAGGCAACGGCCCATCTCGCACGGCTCTTTCGCGATTTTTTGGGCCCGGGCGACAACTTTCGCTGCGGATTCCTGGGGCACATCGCCTGCGAGCTGTTGTTGGATGCCCTCTTAATCGAGCGGCACCCCGAATCGCTCGATCGCTATTACGCTATGTTTGCTCAGCTCCACGCGGCACGCCTGTCG